>CAIZHL010000487.1 GCA_903932755.1 uncultured beta proteobacterium | reverse complement strand
TGCCGCCGACCGGTCGGAATGCCTACCGGAACCGCGCATTCTAAGAGCTTGCGCATTAAAGTAAAAGAGTCTTACACATGACTTACGCTGCTACGCGGCAGCTCTGCCCCCTCCTGGGTTAAGATTGCTGCCCCGCAACACGGACCACACCATGCCATGAACCAGATCATCAAACCGATGGAGTACCTCATCTTCTGGAGCCGCTGGATACAGGCCCCCCTCTACCTCGGCCTGATCGTCGCCCAGATCGTCTATTGCTGGCTGTTCATGGTCGAACTGAGCCACCTCGTTCACGGGGCCATCGCCGCCGAGCGCGTCAGCGAGGCAGACGTCATGCTGGCCGTCCTCGGCCTGATCGACGTGGTGATGATCGCCAACCTGCTGGTCATGGTCATCGTCGGCGGCTACGAGACATTCGTCTCGCGCCTCGACCTCGCAGACCATCCGGACCAGCCCGAGTGGCTGTCGCATGTCAATGCCGGCGTCCTCAAGATCAAGCTGGCAACGGCCATCATCGGCATCTCGTCGATCCACCTGCTGAAGACCTTCATCAACGCCGCAAACCTGACCGAACACACGATCAAGTGGCAGGTCATCATCCATACGGTGTTCCTGATCTCGGCCGTCGCCATGGCCGCGGTCGACCGGATGATGACCCAGAACCTCGCCCTGCAGCGCGCCAAACCCCACTGACCCGGAGCCGCCATGACCACCATCCGCCAGGAAGATTTCATCCGGTCCATCGCCGATGCTTTCCAGTTCATCAGCTACTACCACCCGCTCGACTACATCACGGCGCTGGGCGCCGCCTACGAGCGCGAGGAGTCGCCGGCGGCGAAGGACGCCATCGCCCAGATACTGACCAACAGCCGCATGTCGGCCGAAGGCCACCGCCCGATCTGCCAGGACACCGGCATCGCTCTGGTGTTCCTCAAGGTCGGCATGCAGGTGCAGTGGGATGCGACATTGTCGGTGCAGGAGATGGTCAATGAAGGTGTGCGCCGCGCCTACGGCAATGTCGACAATCCGCTGCGCGCCTCGGTCCTGGCCGACCCGGCCGGTACGCGCAAGAACACGAAAGACAACACGCCGGCCGTAGTGCATTACGAGATCGTTCCCGGCGACCATCTCGAGGTGATCTGCGCGGCCAAGGGCGGCGGCTCGGAGGCCAAGGCCAAGTTCGCCATGCTGAATCCCTCGGACGACCTGGTCGACTGGATCCTGAAGACGGTGCCCACCATGGGCGCGGGCTGGTGCCCGCCCGGCATTCTCGGCGTCGGCATCGGCGGCACGCCGGAAAAGGCCATGCTGCTGGCCAAGGAAGCCATTATGGCGCCGGTGGACATCCATGAACTGAAAGCCCGCGGTGCCAAGACGCGAGCCGAGGAACTGCGCCTCGAACTGCACGAGAAGATCAATGCCCTTGGCATCGGCGCGCAGGGCCTCGGCGGCCTGACCACGGTGCTCGACGTCAAGGTGCTCGACTATCCGACGCACGCCGCCAACCTGCCCGTGGCGCTCATCCCCAACTGCGCCGCGACGCGCCACTGCCACTTCCACCTCGACGGCTCCGGCCCGGCCAAACTGACGCCGCCCAGTCTGGAAGACTGGCCCAAGGTTACCTGGCAGGCCGATGCCGCCACCGCCACCCGCGTCGATCTCAACAGCCTGACCAAGGCGCAGGTCGCAGCCTGGAAACCCGGCCAGAAACTCCTGCTCAACGGCAAGATGCTCACCGGCCGCGACGCCGCCCACAAACGCATCGCCGACATGCTGGCCAAGGGCGAAAAGCTGCCCGTCGATTTCACCAATCGCGTCATCTACTACGTCGGCCCGGTCGATCCGGTGAGGGACGAAGTGGTAGGCCCGGCCGGCCCCACCACCGCGACACGAATGGACAAGTTCACGCGCATGATGCTGGAAAAGACCGGCCTGATCTCGATGATCGGCAAGTCAGAGCGCGGTCCGACGGCGATCGAGGCGATCAAGGACAACAAGTCGGCCTACCTGATGGCCGTCGGCGGTGCCGCCTATCTGGTGGCCAAGGCGATCCAGTCGGCCAAAGTCGTCGGCTTCGCCGACCTCGGCATGGAAGCCATCTACGAATTCGATGTCAAGGACATGCCGGTCACCGTCGCCGTCGACTCGCTGGGCACCTCGGTACACATCACCGGCCCGAAGGAGTGGCAGGCAAAAATCGGCAAGATTCCGGTCAAGGTCGGCTGATCGTTTACCGAACTGATTGCCAAAGGCCCAACAAGGCCTTTGTCGGTAATTGAATTCACGGGTTGGCAGCAGGTCGCGGAAGTTGGCAGGCGTAAGGGCGAGATGCAGGCCGAACGAATCTTCGTTCTGGCTGATTGAGATCAAATGCGCCCCTCCTGCTTCGGGTAAAGTTTTGCCAACAGCATTGCGGAAAACAGGGAGTTGCCGCAGTGTCCTCAGAATAATGCACAGGAGACCAGACCATGAACACGCCGAAAACACTCAAACGCACGGCCCGCCGCTTCTCGCTCCTTGCGCTTGCCCTGCCTTCGATGCTGTATCTCCAGTCCGCGCTGGCAGAAACACCGAAGGCCCGTACCGGCAAGCAGGTCGCGGAAACTGTCTGCATGGGCTGCCATGAGTCGGGCAAGGACGGCGCACCGAAGATCGGCGACCGTGCCGAATGGTCCAAACGTGCCTCCGTGGGGCTGGGCGTCCTGACCGAGCACGCCATCGCCGGCGTTCGCAAGATGCCGGCCCATGGCAGCCGGGCGGACCTTTCAGACCTGGAGATGAGTCGCGCAGTGGCTTACATGGTGAGCGGTGGCAAGGCGATCGACCCGGACAAGCCCTACAGTTCGCCGAGCCAGGTTCCGGGCGGACAGCTGGTCAAGGAGCGTTGCAGTGAATGCCATGCGGCGGGCAAGAATGGCGCCCCCAGGATCGGATACATGGACGACTGGAAGCCTCGCCTGCAGTCGGGCGTCGAAAACCTGGTCATGTCTGCCGTGCGCGGGCATAACGCGATGCCGGCCCGTGCCGGAATGGGCAACCTGAGTGATGCCGACCTGCGCGCCGCAGTCGTATTCATGCTGGTGCAACCCAAGCCGCTGTAACAGCGCATGCCGGTCCTGCCGCGGGCAAGGATTTCGTTTTCCGCGCTAGAGCCATGATCGGCGTCTTCGATTCCGGCCTCGGCGGCCTCTCCGTGCTCGCCGCCCTGGTGGAAGCCCTGCCCGGCGCAGATTTCACCTACTTCGCCGACACGGCGCATGTACCCTACGGCAACAAGGAAGACGGGTTCATCCAGAGCCGAGTGCTGGAGGTGGGTGCGGATCTCGTCGCCGGCGGCTGCGGGCTGCTGGTGGTGGCCTGCAACACGGCTACGGTGGCGGCCGTTCAGGCCCTGCGTGCCGCCCATCCAGGCATCCCGGTGGTCGGCGTCGAACCCGGCATCAAACCCGCAGCACAGGAAAGCCGCAGCGGCCGGATCGCCGTACTCGCGACCGAGGCGACCGCGCGCAGTTCGCGCCTGAAACGACTGATCGAAGATCATGCCGGCAATGTCGAGGTCTTTGTCGAGCCCTGTCCGGGCTGGGCCACGCATGTCGAAATGCTGCAACTGGATGATCCGGCGCTGGCGACCGACATCCGCGCCCGCATCGAACCGCTGCTGGATCAGGGCGTCGATCGCATCGTGCTCGGTTGCACGCATTACAGCTTTCTCGCGCCGCAACTGCGGCAGGTCATCGGCACGCGAGCGCAACTGGTCGATGTCGCCGACGCGGTGGCGCGCCAGACACGACGCCTGGCCGCGGATCTCGCCCGCGGCTCGGGCCGACTGCTGCTGCAGGCCTCGGCGCATCCCGAACGCCTGCGCGCAGCCCTGCCCCGCCTGCACCTTGGTCACATCGCCGCACGCGTGGCCTGACGGCGCCGGGTTATGCCACAAAGGGATTGCCGGCCATGATGCGGAAGCGGCGCTGCGGAATTCCAGGGGACGCGCCTGAGCCGCTTATCGCTTCGCTACCCTACACCGCATCGCCAAACGTCACCACCTGGTTCCTGCCATTGTGCTTGGCCAGATACAGAGCCTCATCCGCACATCGAATCAGGCCCTCGGCGGAATCGGAATGCAGCGGCGTCCCGGCAACGCCGATCGAGGTGGTGACGCGGATGCGACGTTCGCCGAATGCGACCACCGTGCCCTCGAACAGCTGCAACAGGTGTTCGCCGCGTTCGCGCGCGATTTCCAGCGGCATTTTCGGCAGCACCAAAAGGAACTCTTCGCCGCCGTAGCGGCAGACTATATCCTCGGCGCGGGCACTCTCCTGCAGGATCCGACTGAATACGCGCAGCACCTCATCGCCGGCCTGGTGGCCGTAGGTATCGTTGATGAGTTTGAAATGGTCGATGTCGAGCAGCAACATGGCGATGGGTGTCCCCTCGCGCTTGCAGCGGGCCATTTCGCGTTCCAGCGTGCCCTCGAGGTAGCGGCGGTTGAACAGGCCGGTCAGCGAATCGCGGTTGGCCTGATCGCGGAGCTTTTCCTGCAGGTCGTGGATCTTGCTGATCTGCCCCTGCAATGCCGCATTGGCGTCCTCGAGGATCTGCTTCTGGGAAGCCACGGCGCCCTGCACTTCGTGCAGCCGTCGGATGTAGGTGAAGAACTCGACGCCCATCAGCGACAGGTAGATCGCCAGGCCGATGATGGACGAGAGCGTCACCAGGCCGTCCGTATCGCTGGAGACGCGGAAGGCGATCACCGTAGTGGAAGCAAGGGCACCGCCGAGCAACGCCGCCGGGCAGATCAGGATGCCGGGCAAGCCGCGCATGATGGTGTGGTTGAGCAGCGTGGCAAGAAAGAGCGTAACAGTGATCCACAGCGGAAAGCCGAGTCCGGCGGCCCAGGCACCGGAAAGCACCGCATCGACAGTCAGGTTGTCAAGTTCGGCCTTCTCCGGATTCGCGCAGCGGCGCGTACGCCACTGCATCAGGTGCGGATAGAGCGCGAACTGGAACAGGAAGGTGATCCAGAACAGAACACCAGGGCTGCGCGAGAGGACATGCAGGGCGATCGGAACCCCGACCAGGGCGAATGCCGCAACCCGCACCCGGTAGCTGTTGACGGCGACCCAATGGTGGGTCTTCTCAAGATTCAACGCGACTGCAGTCACATACTGCCTTTCATTCGAACACCCTTTGATTCCGGCCGGCCCCGTCGCCGTTCAGCCCCGCGCAGCGCGGATCACCCCCGGCACATCATGCAGCAAGGATAGCACTCTGCCGAGAATTCCCGTGGCCGGCAACTCGACGACAAAACCCATATGGGCGACGCCTCCGCGCGACTGCGTCTTCACCGCGGTGACGTTGATCTTCTCCCGCGAAAGGATGTCGGAAATGTCGCGCAGCAATCCCTGGCGATCGGCCGCATCCACCATCAGGTCGATCGGATAGACCGCCCCCGCCTGCTCCCCCCACTCGGTGCCGATCACGCGCTCGGGATTGCGCGCCGCCATGTTGCGGAAGTTCATGCATTCGACGCGATGGATCGAGATGCCCTTGCCGCGGGTGACGAAACCGGTGATCGCATCAGGCGGCATGGGCTTGCAGCACTTGCCCATCTGCGTCAATAGCTTGTCCACGCCCACCACCAGGATCCGGCTGTCGCCGGCGCGGCTCTTGCGCGTATGGATTTCGGGCTCGGGCGGCAGGGGTTCGGCGCCGCCGCGCAGTGCCGTGTCGATCGCCCGCATGCCGATTTCACCGCGCGCAGCGCCGAGGAACAGCGCCTCGGCGCTTTTCAGCCCGAGCCCGGCCGCCAGTTCGTCCAGATTGGTCTGTGTCTGCCCCTCGCGCTGCAACTCGCGCATCACGAGCGCCCGTCCCTGGGCAAGCAGTTCGGCCTCATCCTGGGCCGCGAACCACTGCTTGACCTTGGTCCGCGCGCGCGACGTCGCCAGGTAGCCCTGCGTCGGATTGAGCCAATCGCGCGACGGACCGCCGGTCTTGGCGGCAACGATTTCGACGCGCTGCCCGCTCTGCAACGGGGTCCCGAGCGACGCCATGTGGCCGTCGATCTTTGCCCCCCGACAGCGATGACCGAGGTCGGTATGCAAACGGTAGGCGAAATCGAGCGCGGTGGCTCCTCGCGGCAGGTCGATCACCCTGTCCTGCGGCGTCAGCACGTAGATCGTATCGTCCAGCGCGGCACGCCTGAACTGCTGCACCCACTCCGCAGAGTCGGCAATTTCGTCACGCCACGAGAGCAACTGCCGCAACCACGAAATCTTGTCTTCGTAGGCGCCGCCGGCCCTCGTCGAACCGCCCGCCTCCTTGTAACGCCAGTGCGCCGCCACCCCGAGTTCGGCATGTTCGTGCATTTCGCGGGTGCGGATCTGCACTTCCAGCGAGCGGCCGCTTTCGTCTTCGACGGCGGTATGCAGCGAGCGGTAGAAATTTCCCTTGGGGTGGGAAATATAGTCGTCGAATTCGCCGTGGATGGGCTGCCACAAATGATGCACGATGCCCAGCGCCGTGTAGCAGTCCTTGATGTCGTCGACGATGATGCGGACCGCGCGAACGTCATACACTTCGGCAAACTCGATATCCTTGCCGCGCATCTTGTTCCAGATACTGAAGATGTGCTTGGGCCGGCCATAGACCTCGGCGCGAATGCCGGCGGTGGCCATCTCGGACTGCAACTGGCGCACTGCGGAAGCGATGAAACCCTCGCGCTCCGAGCGTTTTTCGTCGAGCATCGTCGCGATGTGCTTGTAGGTTTCGGGCTCCAGGTAGCGGAAGGAAAGATCTTCAAGTTCCCACTTCACGTGCCAGATGCCGAGGCGATTGGCCAGCGGGGCATAGATCAACTGGCTCTCCCGCGCCATTTCCTCGCGCAGCGGGCCCGGCCGGTTGTTGAGAAAGCGCAGGGACTGTACGCGGCTCGCGAGGCGCAGCAACACCACCCGGATGTCATCGACCATCGCCAGCAGCATCTTGCGCAGGATCTCGGTCTGCGCCTTCACTTCGTCGACACCCTCGGCTGCCCCGGAGCGCACGCCCGCCGCGGCGCGCGTCAGCGGGCGCAGGCTGCCAAGGCGGTGCAGCCCTGCAACCAGGCCGGCCACCGTATCGCCAAAGCCGACTTTCAGGCGCTCGCCGCAATCCTCGACATGATCGCTGGCGGCGAACAATACGGCGGCGATCCGCGCATCGGCATCGAGATCGAGCGAGGCCACGATCAGGGCCATGCCCAGGGCGTGCTGCAAGATGGGTTCGCCGGTGCCGAGCAGCTTTTCGCCGTAGGCTTCGCGCGCCAGCGCCAGGGCGGCATCCACGTGCGCCGCCGCCGCGTCCGGCAGACCCAGGCGCAATTGCGCCAGCGCGGCGGCCTCGCCATCGGATTGCTGCAGGGAATGGACCACGGAGACCATGCCCCGATTATCCCATGCGGCGCACTCCGCACGGATGCCCTCCCCGCCTTGCGCCGAGGAGGTAGCAGCGCTGGAATGCAATCGCGAGCGCAAACACGCCGGAACACATCTGCGCGATACCGTCCCCGCCGCAGGCGGACGGGGACATAATCCCCGCTTCATGAAAAAGCCCTTTGCCGTTTCCCCCTACCTGCTGCTGACGCTCGCCAACCTGTTCTGGGCCGGCAACTGGATCGTCAGCCGGGCCTTTCGCGGTGAACTGCCGCCGGTCGCGCTGTCCTTCTGGCGCTGGGTGGTGGCGCTGCTGTGCCTGCTGCCGTTGGCGCTGCCCCATGTGCGCCGCGACTGGCCGCAACTGGTTGCCGCGTGGCCCCGCCTGCTGCTGTTCGGCGCACTGGGCACCGGCGGCTACAACATGCTGGTCTATGGCGGCCTGCAGCACACCACCGCCATCAACGGCACGCTGCTGAACTCCTTCGCGCCGATCATGATCGTGCTGATGGCCTGGCTGGCGCAGGGCAAGCGCCTGCATCGACGCGAGGCTGCGGGAATCCTTGTTTCGTTTGCCGGAGTGCTGTGCATCGTCGCCCACGGCGACCCGCAACGGCTGCGCGACCTGAGGCTGAACATCGGCGACGTGTGGATCCTGGCCTCGGTGCTGGCCTGGTCGGCCTATACCCTGCTGCTGTCACGCCGGCCGGCGGTGCATCCGCTGTCGTTTCTGACCGCGATCAGCGTCACCGGCCTGCTTTTCCTGTTGCCCTTTTATCTCTGGGAAATTGCCCAGGGCCGTCATGTCATTGCCACGCCCGGATCGATTGCCGGGATTCTCTATACCGGAATCTTCCCGGCCTTCCTCGGTTACATCCTGTGGAATCGCGCCGTTGCCGAGGTGGGTCCGGCACGCGCGGGACTTTTCATGCATCTGGTCCCGGCTTTCGGCATCGTGCTGTCAATGATTTTGCTCGATGAGCGACCGGCCTTCTATCACTCCATCGGCATCGGCCTGGTTTTCGGCGGCATCTGGCTCAACACGCGACGCCTGCCATGATGCACAAGCTAATTGCCTGGTGGCGCCGCCGCCAGGGTGATCGCCTCCACATCCCCGAGTCGCTCTGGCATCAAGTCGAGGCCGACCTGCCTTTTCTCGGCCACCTCACCCCCGACGAGCATGCCCGCCTGCGCCTGCTTGCCCGCCAGTTCATAGCCGAAAAACAATGGAGCGGCGCCCAGGGCCTGCAACTGACTCCCCGCATCCAGCTCACCATCGCACTGCAGGCCTGCCTGCCGATCCTGCACCTCGGTCTCGACTGGTATGCCGGCTGGGTGGGGATCGTGGTCTATCCGGGGGATTTCGTGATCCCGCGCCGCATGATCGACGAGGACGGCGTGGTGCACGAATACGACGACGAAGTCATGGGCGAAGCCTGGTACGGCGGCCCGGTGCTGATTTCATGGTTTGAGCATGCCGAAGACGCCGACGGCATCAACGTCGTAATCCACGAGTTCGCCCACAAGCTGGACATGAAAAGCGGTGACGCCGACGGCCTGCCACCCTTGCATGCCGGCATGTCCCGCCGGCGCTGGATCGAGGTGATGAGTGCGGCTTTCGATGACTTCCAGCAGCGTGTCGATGGCGGCGAGGAAACGCCGCTCGATCCTTATGGCGCCGAACTGCCGACCGAGTTTTTCGCCGTCGCCAGCGAGGCCTTTTTCGAAACTCCGGATTTGCTCAACAGCGAGTATCCGGCGGTGTTTGAGCAATTGCGCAGTTTTTACCGCCAGGATCCGCGGACGGTAACGAAATAAGCCGGGGGGCTGGCTTCAGCTGCTTCCACCACCGATTGCATGGAGCAGCAAATGAAAAGGGGTTACAGGTTTATGGCCTGTAACCCCTTGTATTTGGTGGGGTGACCGATGGGGCTCGAACCCACGACAACCGGAATCACAATCCGGGACTCTACCAACTGAGCTACGGCCACCACCGAAACTGCACCTCGTCCGGAAGCGTGTCCCGGTCAGGCGAGGGGCGAATTATGCGAGATGGCGGGAAAAGAATCAAGCCTCGAGCAGGGCGGAAACCTGGTCCGCCGCGATGCCGGAAAACCCGCCACCCGCTAGGAAGCCTGCCCGGACTTCAGTCGTTCGACGAGCGCAGACATTTCGCGCAAATCGGCTTCCAGCTTGCTGTTCTGCTCGCTCAGTTCCCGGGTGCGCTCGCGAACCTGCAGTTCGAGTTCATCATTGGCGCGGCGCAGTTCGGCAAGCAGGTGGCGCTCCGAATCGGTCAAGTCATCCGTCACGTCCTGCAGCAACGCCACCGCGACGCGCTTGTCGAGGTCGGGTCCCGCGGAATTGAGCTGGTGCGCCATCGCCCGGTCCACGACCACGATGTGGTGCAGCAGCCAGTGCACAAGGTACTCGATGAGGGTCACCGTAACGTTGCGCCGCCCGGCTTCGAAATCGTTGGTCAAATTCTTGAGTACGCTGCGGAAGTAGGCGTGTTCGCCCAGATGCCGGGTAACCAGTTCCTGCGAACAGCCGCCGCCGGCCATCAGGCGCTCCTCGAAGGCGAAATGATTCCGCACGTACTCGTTGAGCTCATCGAGCAACTTGTGCACGGAATCCGACGCGAAAT
>CAIZHL010000486.1 GCA_903932755.1 uncultured beta proteobacterium | reverse complement strand
TGAATTATGGGAAGAATCCGGGCGCGGCCCGAAATACGGCCCGGAACTGCTGCGCTTCAAGGACCGCCACCAGCGCGATTTCGTGATCGGCCCGACGCACGAGGAAGTCATCACCGACGTGGTGCGCCGCGAGGTCAAGAGCTATCGGCAACTGCCGCGCCATTTCTACCAGGTGCAGACCAAGTTTCGCGACGAAATCCGGCCGCGCTTCGGGGTCATGCGCGGACGCGAATTCCTGATGAAGGACGGCTATTCCTTCCACGCGAACTACGCCGACCTTGAACGCGAATACCGCAACATGTACGACACCTACAGCCGCATCTTCACCCGCCTCGGGCTGAAGTTCCGCGCCGTCGCCGCCGATACCGGCGCCATCGGCGGCACCGGCTCGCACGAGTTCCACGTCCTGGCGGATTCCGGTGAGGACGCGATCGCCTTCTGCCCGACCTCCGACTACGCGGCGAACGTCGAACTGGCGGAGGCCGTGGCACCTGGAAAAGTCGGCGCTGGCGATACGGCAAAAAGCACCGCACCCATGGAGAAAAAGGCCACGCCGGGCAAAACAAAATGCGAGGATGTGGCGGCCTTCCTCGGCCTGCCGCTGACGCAATCGGTCAAGGCCATCGCCGTGATGGCGGAAAAGGAAGGCGCCAGCGAATTCGTCCTCCTGCTGCTGCGCGGTGACCACGATCTCAACGAAATCAAGGCGCAGAAGGTGATTGGCGCTTTCCGCTTCGCCCGCGACGAGGAAATCGTCGGGGCGCTCGGCTGCAAGGCCGGCTACATCGGCGCAGTCGGCTTTTCCGGCCGGGTAGTGGCCGATCGCAGCGTCGCCGTGATGGCGGACATGGTCTGCGGCGCCAACGAGGAGGGCTTCCACCTGACCGGCGTCAACTTCAGCCGCGACCTGCCCCAGCCGGCGGCCGTCGCCGACATCCGCAACGTGATCGAGGGTGACCCCTCGCCCGACGGCAAAGGCACGCTCGAACTGTGCCGCGGCATCGAAGTCGGCCACATCTTCCAGCTGCGCACCAAGTACGCCGAAGCGCTCAAATGCACCTTCCTCGACGAGCAGGGCAAGGACCATGTCATGGAAATGGGCTGCTACGGCATCGGCGTCTCGCGCATCGTCGGCGCCGCCATCGAGCAGGGCTACGACGAGCGCGGCATCATCTTCCCGGCCGGCATCGCGCCCTTCGCCGTGGTGATCGTGCCCATGAACTTCGCCAAATCGGAAGCGGTGCGCAGCGCGGCAGCCACCTTGCTCGGCGAATTGCTTGCTGCAGGCATCGACGCGATCCTGGACGATCGCGACGAACGCCCGGGCTCGATGTTCGCCGACTGGGAACTGATCGGCGTACCGCATCGCGTGGTGGTCGGCGAGCGCGGCCTGAAGGAAGGCAAGCTGGAGTACAAAGGCCGCAGCGATGCAGAGGCCACCATGATCGCCGCCAGCGAGATGACCGGCTTCCTGCAACTCAAGCTGTTGTGCGGCTGATCCGCCGCCTCGCGCTGGGCCTCGCCGCCGCGCTGCTGCCGGCGGCAGCCCTCGCCGGGGCGCAGCAATACGAACCCCTGGCCGCCAGCGTGCAGGCGGCATTGCATGCCGCGATCGCCGATCGCGCCGCACCCGAGCCGCAGTTTCCGTCCGTCCGGGAAAAGGTCGACTGGCTGACCGAAATGTCGTCCCGCCTCTCGCGCCGCATCCCCGACCGGGAAGCACGGCTCGAACTGCTCAAGACCGTTTATTACGAAGCCAAGCGCGCCGGCCTTGACCCGCAGATGGTGCTTGGCCTGATCCAGGTTGAAAGCGGATTCAAGAAATACGCCGTCTCCTCCGCCGGCGCCCGCGGCTACATGCAGGTAATGCCCTTTTGGGTGCGCCTGATAGGCGACAAGGACAACAACCTGTTCCACATGCGCACCAACCTGCGCTTCGGCTGCACCATCCTGCGCCACTACCTCGACATCGAAAAAGGCGACCTCTACCGCGCGCTCGGCCGCTACAACGGCAGCCTGGGCAAACCGGAGTATCCGAACATGGTGCGCGGGGCGTGGGAAAAACAGTGGGGGTGGCGGGGGTAGCCGCGCCGTGGCGCCAGCGCCGACTTTCGAAGTCTCGTCATTCCGGCGCAAGCCGGAATCCAGAAGCAGAGTCAATTCGCCGGGGCGAGACCTGGCGCGGTCGTGGAAGCGAAGTGAGAAAGTCGGCGCTGGCGCTACGGCGAAACAAAGGTGTGGTTCGACAAGCTCACCACGAACGGCAACGCCACCACGAAGGGTGGCGCATCACCGCATGCCCGGCAGCATTCCTTTCATGCCCCGCATCATCTTCGCCATCCCGCCCTTGGAGAACTGCTTCATCATCTTCTGCGTCTGCTCGAACTGATTCAGCAATCGATTCACTTCCTGAACCGATACGCCGGCGCCGGTGGCGATGCGGCGCTTGCGGTTGGCTTTGATGATCTCGGGTTTGCTGCGCTCGGTCGGGGTCATCGAGTTGATGATGCCTTCGAGGCGGCGCACCGCCTTGTCTTCCATGCCGCCGCCGGCTTTCTGCGCCAGGGCGCCGAACTGCGCCGGCAACTTGTCGAGCATGGCGGCCATGCCGCCCATGTTCTTCATCTGGCCGATCTGGTCCTTGAAATCGTGCAGGTCGAAGCCCTTGCCGGACTTCATCTTCTTGACGAATTCCTGGGCCTTGTCCTGATCGACGCCGCGCTGCGCTTCTTCGACCAGGCCGAGGATGTCGCCCATGCCGAGGATGCGCGAGGCCATGCGCTCGGGGTGGAACTCTTCGAGGCCGGTGAGCTTCTCGCCGACGCCGGCGAACTTGATCGGCTTGCCGGTGACGTGGCGCACGGAGAGCGCCGCGCCGCCCCGCGAATCGCCGTCGAGCTTGGTCAGGATGATGCCAGTCAGCGGCAGCGCTTCGCTGAAGGCTTTCGCCGTATTTACCGCGTCCTGGCCGAGCATGGCATCAACCACGAACAGGGTCTCGATGGGCTTCAGCAGCGCATGCAGGTCCTTGATCTCGGCCATCATCGCTTCGTCGATGGCCAACCGCCCGGCGGTGTCGACAAAGATCACGTCGTAGTAGTGGCGCTTGGCGTAATCGAGCGCAGCGGCGGCGATGTCGGCCGGCCTCTGCTCGCCGGTCGAGGGGAAGAAATCAATCCCGGCCTGGGCCGAGACGGCTTTCAACTGCTCGATGGCGGCGGGACGATAGACGTCGCAACTGACCGTCAGCACCTTTTTCTTCTGTCGCTCCTTGAGCCACTTGCCGAGCTTGGCCGTGGTGGTGGTCTTGCCTGCGCCCTGCAGGCCGGACATCAGGATCACAGCCGGCGGCTGCGTTGCGAGGTTGAGGCCGACGCTGGCGCCGCCCATCAGCTCGGTCAGTTCGCGATGCACCACGCCGACCAGAGCCTGTCCGGGCGTCAGCGAGCCGATCACTTCCTGGCCGAGTGCCTTTTCCTTGACGCCGGCAATGAAGTCCTTGACCACCGGCAGCGCGACGTCGGCTTCGAGATGTTCCTGGAGCACGTCGTGCCGGAGGATAGGCCGATCGTGGAGCAGGGTTTCCAACAGGCCATCGAATCCAGCAGTACCT
>CAIZHL010000485.1 GCA_903932755.1 uncultured beta proteobacterium | reverse complement strand
CTCACCTCGGCCGGCGCAATGCCGGCGCCGAAGCGGATCGTGTCGTGATCGCCTTGAGCGGCGTCGTACTGGTAAATCAAGTCCGCGCCGTCGCCGCGGTTGAAAACATAAGCATCGTTACCGCCGCCGCCAAAAAGTATGTCGTCGCCCGCGCCCCCGCTCAGCGTGTCGTCACCGGCGCCGGCATTGAGGTAGTCGGAATTGCCGTACCCCAGGACAATGTCGCTGCCGTCGGTACCCATCAGCGAGTCGGCCTCTGGAGTACCCTCGATCGTCTTCAGAATGTTCCGGATCGTGGCGGCATCCCACTCCGTGCCATCGGCGAAGCGAACCACAAGCTTGCTGCTGTCGACAGACCAGCCCACAACCTCCGCCCCACCGTCCGCCCCCTCAATCCGGAAGACAATCTGGCCGCTCGCTTCCAGCGACAAGGCCACATCATCCGCTGTTATGTCGGCCGCAAATTCGATGGCATCAACGTCCAGCGCACCCGCAGTGCTTTGGTCGATCCTATCGATACCCGAGTAACGGCCGATCACATACACGTCGTTACCGGCACCGCCAGCCAAATAATCGTAGTCAGCTCCGTTGAACCCGACTCCACCATCCAGCCTGTCGTTGCCGGCGCCGGTGCGAATCACATCGCTGAGTTCGGAACCGTGCACATCCTGATCCCAATCCAGCCGCGCCAACACCTGTCCGATGGTGAGCCGCGTGCCATCGGCGAATGCAACATATTCGATGCCCGTACCCGCCGCATCGTCGGCGCGCGCAAGGACTATCTGGGCGCCCGTCCCGTCGGGAGCAAGGAGTTCCAGCACCTGGTCGAGCCACGGAGCCTGATCTTCGTCGGGAGAATCGGACATGAACACGGAGAGACTCGCCGCCGTCACGCCGGCGCCAAACACCAGCGTATCCGGCAGGATATCGCTGCCATAAAAAGGCTCCAGCGCGGCGTGGTCGTTGCCGGCGATGCCCCCTATGGCCGGATTGTTGGAATGATTGACACCGATCTGCCACTCGCTGCGCCGATGCCCAATGCTGCCAAGGTCGATGATGTAGTCGACGGAATTCTCCTCCAGCAGCATGAAGGTGTCCGCGCCTGCGCCGCCGATCAGCACGTCCCGCCCCCGGCCGCCAATGAGGATGTTGTCGCCATCCTCATTGGCCAATTGGTTGGATGTCGACAGATAATCGTTGCCATCGTTGCCGTAAAGCAAGGCGCCGCCGGGCATGCTCCAGGAGTCGTAGCCGCTTGCGTCGATACGGAACTGTGCGCCCAGTCTGTCGTCGCCGTCACCGCCATCCACCATGCCGTGGTAATACAAGGTGACTGAGTCGTTACCGGCGCCCAGCGTCAACTCGGGAATCCTTATCGTCCGCGTCCCGCTTTCGGTGATCCGCGTCGTCGTAGTCGTTTCCGCGAATGCTCCGGTATCCGGAGTGCTCGCCGGATAAACCCACACGCCGGCCAGCGCTCCATCCTTGCCGATCACCTCGGTGATCGTCGATCCGGGCGGGGGGCTCCAGGGCTGATTAAGCTTCGAGAGATGACTCAACATCTCGAGAAGTTGTTTCGCCGACGGCATGGGCTCGCCGGGCGGAAGCTCGATGCTGGACAGGCGCATAGACTGCAGCATCGCCAGCCGGGACACAAAATACGGTTGCTCTCCCGTGGCGGAGAGATCATGCCGCTCGACCATGCCCACCGGCCGCCGCAGCGAACTGTCCACCGAAGTGGTCTGCACGCCCGTCCATTCGTCGCGGGCATTTTGAAAGTTGGCTTCCGTTTTCGCCTCGAAGGCAAAATCCAGCGTCGCGTACGACGAGAAAATTGTCGTGCCCATGACAAGGTCTGACACGGAATAGGCGCTGTAGCTGCCCGACCCATCAGCCGCCATTCGATAGCCCTGCCCTTGCAGGTAGGTGGCCAGGGCACCGCGGACCGAATCGCGGTACTCGGCGTAAACATCCGCCACCGACTGCGGCATCTGCCCGGCTGCGATGATGAAGTCCGCCATGGCGACAGTTGTGTCGTCCGCCGTGGTGACCTGCCAGTTCGCTCCGGCATCGGCGTAGTACCCGGCGATAGAGATTGCATCGGCGCCGTTGTCCAGCGTCAGCACCAGGTCGTCACCCATGCGTGCGGTATGCACGCTCAGTGCGGTGGCGCCCACATCCAATTTCAGCACGGACTGCTCGCCGCTCGCTTCGATCACCCGGTCCTTGCCCGATCCGGGACCGAACAGGTAGGTGTCGACGCCCGTGCCACCTTCCATGATGTCGTTGCCGGCATCCCCGGCGAGCTGGTCGTTGCCTGCGCCGCCGCGCAGCACGTCCGTACCTTCGCCGCCATGCAGCACATCATTGCCGGCGCCGCCGTCGAGTGTGTCGTCGCCGTTCTGTCCCAGCAGCAAATCATTGCCCGCATGGCCCTGGAGGACATCGGCCCCATCTTCGCCAATCAGATTCACACTGGGCATGGTCGCCAGCAGATTGGCGGTGGTCAGTGTCGTCCCGTCAGTGAAGCGGAAAGCCTGCACCTTGTCCAGTTCACCGGTCTGGATCGACAGCCGGTCCCCATTCCCGAAATCCAGATCGAGGTAGAGCACGCCGTCGTCGCCGAGGCTTTGCGCTACGCTCATTGCCGAATACGACAAGGCCGCGCCGAATTCGACGGCATTGGTGCCTTGCGCATCGATGATCGTGTCACGCCCGAAACCGGCGTCGAAGCGATAGCTGTCGTTGCCCGCGCCGGCTTGCAATACGTCATCTCCGGCGTTGCCGGTGATGCGGTCGTCGACGTTGGTGCCGTCGAGAGTATCGGCCTGATCGGTACCCGCGATGTCGAAGCCTTTGGCCATCAGGGCCTCATAAGACAACATACTGCCGTCGTCAAATTCAATATGGTCGAACGCCTTCCAGTCCATCACATTGGCCGCGTCGAAGGTGGAGAACAGCATGGCATCGGCGGCATCGGCGCCGACCTGGAGCCGAAGCTCGCCTTGCGGCCCAAGGCCGAGCCTGAGGTCGTCGGCGGTCACCCCGGAGAGCTTGAGCACGTTGCCGGCATTGGTGCTCAGGGATGTCTGCACCTGGTCGGTGCCGTCGCCGACGCTGTAGTGAATGGTGTTGCCCGTGCCATACACCAGGAGCGTGTCGTTGCCGCGTCCGCCGGAGACGATGGCGTTGCCGCTGGCGCTGTAGAGGCTGTCGCCCGTGTTGCCGCCGGACAGGTGCAACTGGTTGTCGGCATCCTGACCGACGTACAGGCCGCTGCCGAATTCGCCGACGAACTGGGTGTAGCTTAGATTCCTCGCCGTGTCGCCAGCGCCGACTTTTATGTGCTCGATCGACCCCGACAAGCCGTTCACGATGTCGACGCGGTCCGCCTGTCCTGAGCCTGTCGAAGGGCCGTAATGGATGCTCAGGAAATTACCGGCATCCGCGACCAGGGTCAGGGTGGCGGGCAGGACATCGGCGGCGAAACGGATCGTGTCGTCGCCGCCGTCGTCGAGTATGGTCTCGATCAGCGGGTTGCCATTGCCATCCAGCCCGACGGCACCGTCCCCCGCCTTCAGCAGATAGGTGTCGTCGCCCATTCCGCCGGCCAGGGTGTCGGTTCCCGTGCCGCCGGTTAGAACGTCGTCGCCGCCCAGGCCCGCGATCAGGTCGTTGCCGGCGCGGCCGTCGATGCGGTCGGTGGTGTTGGTGCCGAGGATCTCGTCGTCACCATCGGTACCGTCGAGATCGAAGCCACGGGCAAGGAGTTCGCTCCAGGAGAGGCTGCTGCCGTCGGCGAACTGGAAGCTGGCGAAACTTTGCGTGACCAGGGGATTGTTGGGGTTGAAGTTATCGATGTGGATGGCGTCGCCATCGCCGAGGTCTAGCAGTAGAGAGCCTTTGCGCAGTTTGATGCTGTTCGGGTCGACGCCTGCGCCGAAGACGAGAATGCTTTTGTCGGGACCGGTGTCGTCGTCGATGAGGATGTCGTTGCCGTCGCCCTTGTTGAAGATGTAGGTGTCGCGTCCGGCGCCGCCGACGATGGTGTCGTTGCCGGCACCGCCGATGAGGATGTCGTCACCGGCCATGCCGAAGATGCGGTCGGCGCCTTCGCCGCCGTCGATCCAGTCGGCGCCTTGAAGGTTTTCCGGGAGGTTAGCGTTGTCGCCGTTGATGACGTCGGCGCCGCTGCCGCCGAGCAGCACGTCGTTGCCGGCGTCGCCGAAGAGGACGTCGTCGTCGCTGCCGCCGTCGACCATGTCGTCGCCGGCGCCGGCGAAGGCCCAGTCGGCACCCTTGCCGCCGTGCAGCACGTCGGCGCCACCGAGGGTGTCGCTGCTTGTTGTG
>CAIZHL010000484.1 GCA_903932755.1 uncultured beta proteobacterium | reverse complement strand
CGGCCCGGTGTGGGCGTGGATCGGCGTCGTGCCCCTGGCCACGGGCGCGATCGGCTGGTGCCCGCCGTATGCGATGTTCGGTTTCAGCACCTGCGCGGTAAAGAAGTCGGCTTAAGTTCTCACTCCACGAAGCCCGCATCGCCTTTGGCGGCGCGGGCTTCGTCCATCCAGCGCAGGGCTCCGCGCGCCGCGGCATGTCCGCTGGCAAAGCAGGCGGTCAGAAGATAGCCGCCGGTCGGCGCTTCCCAGTCCAGCATTTCACCGGCGCAGAACGTGCCGGGCAATTCCCGCAACATCAGGTTCCCGTCGAGTGCGGCGAAGTCGACGCCGCCGGCGCTGCTGATGGCTTCGTCGAGTGGGCGCGGCGAATCCAGGCGCAGCGGCAGAGCCTTGAGGATCGCCGCGAGCCGTTCTGGAGTGGCGAGATCAAACGGCGTCGCATATTCGTGGAGCAGTGCCGCCTTGATGCCCGTGATGCCGGCACGCCGGCGCAGGTGATTGGCCAGTGAGTAGCGACCGCGCGGCTGCGCCAGGTCTTCAGCCAGGCGCACCGGGTCGCGGCCCGGCAGAAGGTCGACGTGCAGCGTGGCGCTCCCGGTAATTCCGATGCAGTCGCGCAGCGGCGCCGACAGCGCATAGATCAGATTGCCTTCGACGCCCTGTTCGGTGACGAGGAATTCGCCTTCATCGCTTGTCACCGCTCCGTCCGGCGCAATGAACGTGGCGCCGACGTTCTTTACCGGCGCGCCGGCAAAGCGCTGGCGCAGGTGTTCGCTCCAAGCGACATTGAAGCCGCAGTTGGCCGGGCGCAGGCTTCGCACCGCGACGCCGCGCGCCGCCAGCAGCGGCACCCAGGCTCCGTCCGAACCCAGCTTTGCCCAGCTGCCGCCGCCCAGGGCCAGCACCGTGGCGCCAGCGCCGACTTTTTTCTCGCCTGCCGGCGTGGCGAAACGCAGCGCACCGCCGGCATCCCAACCCAGCCAGCGATGGCGCGCATGGAAGCTCACGCCCGCCGCGCGCAGGCGGTGCAGCCAGGCGCGCAGCAGCGGCGCCGCCTTCATCTCCTGCGGAAAGACGCGGCCGGAACTGCCGATGAATGTTTCGATGCCGAGCGCATGCGCCCAGTCGCGCAGTTGCTGCGGGCCGAATTCTTCGAGCCAGGCGCCGACCTCGGCGCGGCGCGGGCCATAGCGCGCGACGAATTGCCCGGGTGCTTCCGAGTGCGTCAGGTTGAGGCCGCCGCGTCCGGCGAGCAGGAACTTGCGCGCCACCGAGGGCATGGCGTCGAAGACATCGACGCGCAGGCCGGCGTTGCTCAGCACTTCGGCGGCCATGAGGCCGGCCGGGCCGCCACCGATGATGGCGATGGTTCGGGGCGGCGGGTCAGTGGCGGCCAAGGTCGGCCAGCGTATTGGCGAGGCGCACGTAATCGGCCACGGCGATGTCTTCGGCGCGCGCCGTGGGCGTGATGCCCAGCGCGGCGAGGTCGGCCTCGCTGATGAATTCGCGCAGGGTGTTGCGCAGCATCTTGCGCCGTTGCGAGAACGCCGCGGTAACCACTTTGGCGAACAGTGCCGGGTCGGTCGCCGTCCCGCCAGCGCCGACTTTTTGCAAGTCGACCGGAATCATGCGCACGATGGCCGAATCGACCTTGGGCGGCGGGTTGAAGGCGCCGGGCGGCACGATGAACATCCGCTCCATGTGGTAGCGGTACTGCAGCATCACCGACAGGCGGCCGAAATCCTTGCTGCCGGGTTCGGCCACCATGCGATCCACCACTTCCTTTTGCAGCATGAAGTGCATGTCATACACCTGCGGCGCGAACGGCACCAGGTGGAACAGCAAGGGGCTGGAGATGTTGTAGGGCAGGTTGCCGACGATCTTGAGCCGCCCCGCGCCCTTCAGTGTGCCGAAATCGAACTCGAGCGCGTCACCCTCGTGGATGGTCAGCCGTTCCGGCGGGAAGCGCTGCTGCAGGCGCGCGATCAGGTCGCGATCGATTTCGACCACGTGCAGGTGGTCGATGCGCTCCAGCAGCGGTTCGGTCAGGGCGCCGAGGCCGGGGCCGATCTCAACCACGGTATCACCGTTGAGCGGGGCGATGGCGTCGACGATCTTGCGGATGATGCCGTCGGAAACCAGGAAGTTCTGCCCAAACCGTTTCCGGGCAGTGTGCCCGGCGACAGTCTTCATGCGGTGCGCGCCTCGGCCGCCGGCATGCCCTCTTTGAATACCATCAGGGTGCCCGGCTCCATCGTGGTCCAGGCTTCGTTGTCGGTCAGCGGCAGCGTGGCGATCACCGCGACGCGGTCGTCGGGATTCGTCACCGCGCTGAAGTCGACGCTGACGTCCTGGTCCTTCAGGTGGGCGACGGCGAAGGGCGCCTGGCGCACGATGTAGGCGAGCTTGGTGGCGCAGTGCGCGTACAGGCAGTTGCCGTTGCTGAGCAGGAAATTGAATTCGCCGTGGGCGGCGATTTCCCGCGTGATGCCGGTCAGGAAATCGAACATCGGCTGGCGCAGCGGCATGGCGTCGCCGAATTCCTTGCGCAGGCGTTGCAGCAGGAAGCAGAAGGCCAGTTCGGAATCGGTATCGCCGACCGGGACGAAACTGCCGTCGAGGACCGGGGCGAATTCCTTGAGGTTGCCGTTGTGGGCGAAGAGCCAGTAACGGCCCCACAGTTCGCGCTGGAAGGGATGGGTGTTCTCCAGCGCGATGCGGCCCTGGGTCGCCTTGCGGATGTGGGCGATCACGTTCTTCGAATGGATCGGGTAGTGGCGCACCAGTTCGGCCACCGCCGAATGCGCCGACGGCTCGACGTCGAGGAAGACCCGACAGCCCGGCCCTTCGAAGAAAGCGATGCCCCAGCCGTCCTTGTGTACGTCGGTCAGTCCGCCGCGGGTGCGAAAGCCCTCGAAGGAGAAGCAGATGTCGGTGGGGGTGTTACCGTTCATGCCGAGCAACTGGCACATGTCAGCTGCTCCTGCGCTGCGCCATGTCGATTGCAGCATCGACAGCGGCAAACAGACTCTGCGGGGAAGCTTTGCCGCTTCCCGCGAGATCCAGCGCCGTACCATGGTCGACCGAAGTACGGATGATCGGCAGGCCGAGCGTGACATTGATTCCTTCGTCGAAGGCGGCGTACTTGAGCACGGCCAGGCCCTGGTCGTGGTACATCGCCAGTTGCGCGTCGGACCCGGCGAGAACATTTTTCGTGAATAGCGTATCCGCCGGCAGGGGACCGACCAGATTCATGCCTTCCGCGCGCAACTTGTCCAGAACCGGGGCAATGACCTCGATTTCTTCGCGGCCCATGTGTCCGCCTTCGCCCGCATGCGGGTTGAGTCCGGCGACGAGGATGCGCGGCGCGGCGATGCCAAACTTGTTTTGCATATCGGCGTGAAGGATGCGGATGGTGATTTCCAGATCGCTGCGCGTGATTGCCGCGGGTACATCCTTCAGCGCCAGATGCGTGGTCGCCAGAGCAACGCGCAATCCCGCGCCGGCCAGCATCATCACCACTCGCGGCGTCGCCGTGTGCTCGGCCAGGTATTCGGTATGGCCGCTGAAACTGATGCCGGCATCGTTGATGACGCCCTTGTGCACCGGTGCGGTCACCATCGCCGCATAGTCGCCGCCGACGCAGCCGGCCAGCGCGGCATCGAGGATGTCGAGTACGTAGCGTGAGTTGGCGGGATCGAGCCGTCCCGCCAGCGCCGACTTTTTCAGGGGTACATGGCGGATCTCCATGTGCCTGGCATCGATTCCGAGTTGTGCGGCGCGTGACGCAAGCAGATCGCGGTCACCCAGCACCACCAGCCGTGCCGGCCATTGGCGTTCGGCCAGCCGCAGGCAGATGTCCGGTCCGATTCCCGCCGGCTCGCCGGAGGTGACCGCAATCACCGGTAGCGAATTCCGGCTAGCGTTCTTCGACGCGGTACTCGACATAGGCGCGATCGCGGATTTGCCGGACCCAGTCCTGATACGCTTCGTCCGACTTGCGCTCGCGCAGCACCTGTCGTGCGGCGAGCCGCTGGCGTTCGTCAGTGGCATTCTCGGTACGCCGCTCCAGCACCTGGATCAGGTGGAAGCCGAAGGGTGACTGCACCGGCTGGCTGAGCTGGTTTATTTTCAGCGCATCCATCGCCGCTTCAAAATCGGGCACGGTGTCGCCTTGGAACAGCCAACCCAGGTCGCCGCCCTTCGCGGCGGACAGGTCGTTGGAATGCAGGCGCGCCAGTTCGGCGAAGTCGGCGCCGTTGTCCAGCCGTTCCTTGAGCGCGACAAGTTTGCGCCGCGCCTCCGCCTCGGATACGAGTTCGTTGATCTTGATCAGGATATGGCGGGCACGGGTCTGCTTCAGCGTCGCCGCCGGTTTGGGGCCTCCCCCGCCTGTTGTATCGATCAGTTTGACGATGTGAAAGCCGGCCGGGCTGCGCAGGATGTCGCTGACTTCGCCGGGTTTGAGTTTTTTCACGGCATCGGCATACAGCGCCGGCAGGCGGTCGAGCGGACGCACGCCCATCAGCCCGCCGGAAAGTCCGTCAGGCGCATCGGAATAGCTGGCGGCGACCTTGGCGAAGTCGTCGCCGCGGCGAACCTGGTCCAGTGCGGCGCGGGCCCGCGCGCCGATGCGCATCAACTGGTCCGGCGAAGCCTGTTCCGGCACCCGCAGGATGATATGGGCAGTTCTCACTTCGATGTTGCTGCTGTCGCTGCCGGTGTCGAGGTTCGCCAGGTAGTTGTCGATCTCGCCGTCGGAAACCACGACGCGACTTTGCACCTCGCGGTCGCGCAGGCGCGAGAGAATGATCTCCTCGCGGATTTCCTCGCGGAACTTGGCCCAGGCGATGCCGTCCTTTTCCAGCAGCGCGCGGAAATCCTGCATCGAGAGCTTGTTGCCTTCGGCGATGCGACGCATCGCGGCATCAAGGTCGAGATCCGAAATGCGCAGCCCGGTTTCCTTGGCGTACTGCAGTTGCACGCGGTCCGTAATCATGCGTTCGAGCAGTTGCTTTTCCAGCACCTCGCGCGGCGGCAACTGAACCTTCTGGTCGCGCAGCTGGCGCTCAACCGTGGCGAGGCGTGCGCGCAGTTCGTAGGCGGTGATGGCCTCGTCATTCACCACGGCGATGATGCGGTCGACCTCCAGCGGCTGGGCGCGACGCGCCTGGCCTTGTGCCGGGGTCTGGGCGATGGCGAGGCCGGCGACGAGGCACAGCAGGATAGCGCGATATTTCATGGGGTATAGACGGGAGTCTCGGAATTCTGCTGGTTGATCACGCCGTAGCCGGGCACGTTGCGCTTGAGCATTTCAAGCGGATTGGTGCCGACTTTTGCAAAGCCGTTGAACTCAAGCTGGACGAAGAATGAGGTGTTGGAGTCCTTCTCCTGCGTCGCCAGGCGCTGGAATACCACGCGGCCGATCCAGCAGCCGCCGTCGTACTCGAGGCCGGCTACGGTTTCGATCATGCGGCTTTCCTTGATCGAGTAGTTGATGCGGCCGACCCCGTGCCAGCCGCCGGCGAGCGGCCACTGGCCGGAAACGTCGACCTGGCTCAGGCCGGGCTGCGTCAGCTGGTCGCGGGTATAGCGGTAGCCCGCGTTCAGCACCTTGCCGGCTTCCGGCTGATAGCGTGCACCGAGGTTGAAGCGTTCCATCCGCCGGACCTGCGGGCTGTACTGCAGGTTGGCGTCGGCATAGGTCTTCTCCATGATGCGGCCGGAGAAGGAACCGAGCAGGTCGGCGTAGCGATCGGTGCGCAACTGTTCGGCGGGCGAGGTCGCGGTTGCCGGCAGGCCCACTTTCTGGTCGGTGAAATAGAAGCGCTGGCCGAAGGATGCGCGCATCGTTTCGGCGCCGGTCTCCGGATCAAGCAGGCGCGAGGAGAGCATGGCCGTGAGCTGGTTGGCATCGCCGATGCGGTCGCCGCCGCTGTAGCGGTTCTCGGCAAAAGTCTGCGCGAAGTTGTAGTCGGTGATGCCCGTATCGAATACGGGCATCCGGTTCTGGTCGCGGTTCGGCACATACAGGTAGTAGAGGCGCGGCTCGAGGGTCTGCGTCAGCGACTTGCCCTGCCACTCGAAGCCGCGCTCGAAGGTGACCCCCGAGTCCAGGCTGAACATCGGCACGTTGCGGGTCATCGTGTCCGGTCCGCCGGTAACCGCGCCGGCGAGGTTATAGCGGGTTTCAAGGTCGTAGCGGGTGGAATGCAGGCCGACCTTGGGTGTGATGCTGAAGATGTCGGTTTGCAGGGGTAGGGAAAATTGCGGGTACAGGATGAAGCGCTTGCCTTCGTCCCGGCCCTGATCCGGGCTTCGGAAGTCGACGTACTCGCCCTTGAACGCAAACGCCAGACCCAGCGGCAGATCGCCGCGATTGGCGTTGACGGTCACCTGTGGCAGACGCCGGTAGGGTTCGGTCACGGCGGGCAGGTCCGGATCCTGCAGGGTCTGGAATCTTTGCGCGAGCAGCTTTGCCGACCACCAGCCACCGCCATAAGTCAGCGTGCCCTGGCGCAGCAGGTTGGTCCGCGACACGATCGCCGAACCGCTGCCCAGGTCGCTGAAGAAAGTGTCGTCGGAGACGCCGTTCAGGTCCAGCGTGCCATGGAAACCGTAGCCGAAGTTCTGGCGGTGCTGCATCGAATAGGACGAGCGCCGCATGTCCTCCAGCTTGTCGTGGTTCAGGTACTGGCCGTGGATGGTGCCGCTGTATCCGGGTTCCAGGTAGCGGTACTCGCCGTTCCACAGCGTGCCGCGCTTGTCCATGATGCGCGGCGCGACGGTGGCATCCATGTTGGGGGCGATGTTCCAGTAGAACGGCTGGGTGAATTCGAGGCCGCCCTTGCTGGTGGAGCCGGCAGTAGGGGTCAACAGGCCGCTCTTGCGTTCATTGTTCAGCGAGAAGTTCAGCCAGGGCGAGTAGAGGATAGGCGTTCCCAGGAAAACCAGGGTGGCGTCGCGCGCGGTGCCTTCTTCGGCATCGTAGTCGAGGCGCAAATCGGTGGTGCGCACGAACCAGTCCGGATCTCGCCCCGCAACCGGCGCGCAGGTACTGTAGGTGGCGTCGGTGAGGCGGTACTTGCCCTCGCCCTCGAAATCCATGCGGGAGGCCGCCCCGTGTCCGGTGGTGAGTTCCCCCGCAAGCTCTTCTTCTTCGCCCGTCCATAGCGCGCCGGTCTTGGCCCGTGCGGTCGATGGGTTTGCCGATCGACGTTCTTCGGTGCCGGTCCACAGGGTCGGCGCCGATCCGGTCTTGATGCGGCGGATGCTGTATTCGGGCTGTTCGAAGAAACCGGTGCTTTCCTCCATCTGCATGCGCATCCGCGGCCCTTGCACGTGGTCGCCGTCGCGCGAGAGGCGGACCTTGCCTTCGGCCTCGATCTCCTCGATCGGCTGGCGGTAGGTCAGGCGGTCGCTTTGCAGGCTGGAATTGCGCTTGCGCAATTCGACGTTGCCTTCGGCGATCAGTTCGACGTCGGTTTGCCCGTTAATCCGGTCGGCTGCGATGAAGGTCGGCAGGGCTTCGTCCGGGTTCTTGAGCCAGGGCATCATGACCTGCGTGGAGGCAAGCGTGGGCTCGGGCAGTTCTCCTGCCGCGACGTGGGCGGAGTAGAGCGGCGGCAGCGTGCGTTCGGCCACCTGCGGCGGCTCTTGCGGCTTCTGGATGGCGTCCACCGGCACTGCTTGCGCCAGGGGTTGCGGCTTCGGTTCCGGCGGGCGCCGCGGCGCTTCGGCGATCGCCGCCGGGGAAGCTGGTGCAGGTGCGGGCGCCTGGGCGGGTAGGGCCAAGGCCGGCTTTGTGCTTGCCGGCGCTGCCGCAGCGGGCTTGGCCGGCGCCATTGCGCGCGACGGTTGCGACGCAGCTGAGGGCGCAGGGGCTGCCGTGCCACGAGGCTGTTCGGCGGTCAGATCGACGCGCGTTGTCGGCTGCACGTCAACGACGCGCGGGGCTGGTCCGACCGGCTTGGCAACGGCCGCGGGTTCGGCAACGGCGGGCGGTGGAGGCGGCGTGCCGGAACCCAGCAGCGCCGGGTTGACCCGCAAGGGCGGCAGCGGTTCCGCCACGGCGGAACCTGCAGCCAGCGCCAGCAAGGCAAGCAGTGAGCCGGGGCCGAATTGTCCGCGATGCGATTGAGACATGCCGTATCGGTGAGTTGGTGCAGCGGTGACGGAACGCGGCAAGCGCCAAGGGGCGTGTCTTTGCCGGGGAACGTCTTGTCGGCCGATGCTAGAATCGCGAATTCTAACACTTCGTGCCCGCGCAGAGCGCCCTCGGGCGGAGCTTTTGCGCCCTCCCGGGCATCGTTCGCAACTTCGACATGGAACGCCAGCAGCAAATCAAAACGTGGCTTGCCGGATTGTGGCCGGGACGCAGCTTCGCCCTTGCGCCGGCCTCGGCCGATGCCAGTTTCCGCCGCTATTTTCGCGCCACCCTCGACGACGGCACGACGCGCGTCATCATGGATGCGCCGCCGGCGAACGAGGATTGCCGCCCCTGGCTGCATGTGCAGCAGCTTTTCCAGGCGGCGGGAGTGCATGTCCCGGAAGTGTTGGCCCGCGACCTCGATCGCGGCTTCCTGCTGCTTTCGGACCTCAGCGCCACGACCTACCTGCAGGTGCTGGATGCCGGCAACGCCGCCCCGCTTTATGCCGATGCGATCGGCGCGCTGATCAGGATCCAGCTGGCCAGCCGGCCCGGCGTGCTGCCGGACTACGACGCGACGCTGTTGCGCCGGGAACTCGAGCTGTTTCCCGAGTGGTTCCTGGCGAAGCACCATCAGATGGTACTCACCGAAAGTGATAAAAAGAGT
>CAIZHL010000483.1 GCA_903932755.1 uncultured beta proteobacterium | reverse complement strand
CTCGCGTCGCACTGCTGCAGCAGGGCGTGGTGCAGGAACTGCACATCGAGCGCACCAACGGCCGCGGCATCGTCGGCAACGTTTATCTGGGTCGCGTGGTGCGGGTGCTGCCCGGCATGCAATCGGCCTTCATCGAGATCGGCCTGGAGCGCACCGCGTTTCTCCATGTCGCCGACATCTGGAGCGAGCGCATCAACGGCAACGGCTACGCCAACCACGAAACGCGCCCGATCGAGCGCATCCTCAGCGAGGGGCAGTCGATCATGGTGCAGGTGCAGAAGGACCCGATCGGCACCAAGGGAGCGCGCCTGACGACGCAAATCTCGATTGCCGGACGCCTGCTGGTGCACCTGCCGCAGGATACCCACATCGGCATCTCGCAGCGCATCGGCGAGGAGGCGGAGCGCGACAGGCTGCGCGCCCGCATCATGGCGCTGCTGCCCGCCGAGCAGCCCGGCGGCTACATCCTGCGCACGGTCGCGGCCGACGCCGGCGACGAGGAACTGGCGGCCGACATCGCCTACCTGCGCCGCATCTGGAGCGAGATCAGGAGCCGCAGCGTCGGCGCCCTGCCGCCCATGCTGCTGCATCACGACCTGACGCTGGCGCAGCGCGTGCTGCGCGACCTGGTGACCAGCGAGACCAGCGGCGTCATCATCGATTCGCGCGAGAACTTCCAGAAACTGCAAAACTTCGCGCAGGAGTACGTGCCGCAGGTCTGCGACCGCCTCGTGCATTACACCGGCGAGCGGCCCCTGTTCGACATGCACGGGGTCGAGGACGAGATCCAGAAGGCCCTGGCGCGCCGGGTCGACCTCAAGTCGGGCGGCTACCTGATCTTCGACCAGACCGAGGCGATGACCACCGTCGACGTCAATACCGGCGGCTATGTCGGTTCGCGCAATTTCGACGACACGATTTTCAAGACCAATCTCGAAGCGGCGCAGACCATGGCCCGCCAGCTGCGCCTGCGCAACCTCGGCGGCATCATCATCGCCGATTTCATCGACATGGAAGACCCGCAGCACAAGGAGGCCGTGCTCGCCGAATTCAACAAGGCGCTGGCCAAGGACCACACGCGCATCACCGTGTCCGGCTTCACCCAGCTCGGCCTGGTCGAGCTGACCAGGAAGCGCACCCGCGAAAGCCTGGCCCATGTGCTGTGCGAACCCTGCCCCACCTGTGGCGGACGCGGCGAAGTGAAGACCGCGCAGACCGTCTGCTACGAAGTGCTGCGTGAACTGCTGCGCGAGGCGCGCCAGTTCACGGCGCGCGAGATGCGCGTGCTGGCTTCGCCGGCCGTGATCGACCTGTTCCTCGACGACGAATCGCAGGCGCTGGCCATGCTCTCCGAATTCATCGGCCTGCCGATTTCACTGCACGCGGAAAGCGGCTATACCCAGGAGCAGTTCGACATCGTATTGATGTAACGCTAGAATTCCGCTCCGACGCGGGTGTCGTATAACGGCATTACCTCAGCTTCCCAAGCTGATGAAGAGGGTTCGACTACCTTCACCCGCTCCACACTGGCTGCCGGGAATCCAACCGGCTTCGCCGCTCCTGGTTAGGGCCTGGATTCCGACAAGCCCAGGCTGCCCGAGCGGTAGGCTTCCGAGGCCGCCTGGTAGTAGCTCACCGCCTCCTCCAGATAGTGCATGCCGCGTTCGTCGGCGGCGCGTTCCTTGCCGGTATCCACGTCGATCAGGCGCCATCGACGCTGCGGGCGAAGCTCGACCAGAACCCCGCCTTCCATGTAGCCCACCGTCTGGTAGTTGGCCATGAACGCGCGCTGGTGACCGGGGCCGTCGTGAATGATGTCATGGCCGAAGAAGCGCGATCGGTAACTGAAATTCAGCAGTGCCAGCAAGGTCGGCCCGACATCGATCTGGGATGCCAGGGTATCGATGCGCGCGGGCTTGATGTTGCCCGGAGACCAGACCAGAAGCGGGATGTGAAAATTCTCGACAGGCAGGTCGGTCTTTCCCCGACCGGAGGCGGTGTGGTCGGCAAGGATGACGAAGACCGTATCCTTGAACCACGGCCGCTCGCGCGCCTGGCGGATGAACTCATGCAGGGCCCAGTCGGTGTATTTCACCGCGCCTGCGCGGCTTGTGCCGGAAGGAATGTCGATGCGTCCGGGCGGATAGGTGAACGGACGGTGGTTCGAGGTGGTCATGATGTGGGCGAAAAACAGCTTGTTTGCGGCGTGGCGCCGATCCAGCTGTTCGAGCGCCATTGAATACAGGTCTTCGTCCGCCACGCCCCAGATGTTCTCGTGGTGAAT
Source organism: uncultured beta proteobacterium (assembly GCA_903932755.1). GTDB lineage: Bacteria > Pseudomonadota > Gammaproteobacteria > Burkholderiales > Rhodocyclaceae > Sulfuritalea. Next base: position 1,252 of record CAIZHL010000483.1, on the reverse strand, counting down.
CCTGTCCTTCGCAATCGCGGTGCGATCCACCACGGTGTAGCCATTGCCACCGAAAAAGGCGTTCATGTTGTCGAAATAGCCGTAACCGCCATAGAGAAACAGCGGCTCGTAGCCGCGTTCCTTGAATACCTCGCCGAGCGTGGCCAGGTTCTCGTTGTTGGGCCGCTTGATGATGGAATTGCCGGGCGTCGGCGGGACCGACAGGGTGATCGCCTCGAGACCCCTTACCGTGCGCAGTCCGGTTGCATAGAGGCGGGTAAAGAACAGGCTCTCGCCGGCGAGCCGATCCAGGTTCGGTGTCAGGTTTTCCCGGTTTCCGAAGGCGGACATGAATTCGGCGGACAGGCTCTCCACCGAGATGAGGACTACGTTGAGATGCCGTTCGTCGCCACGACCGGCAACATCCCGGTCGATCGGCATGCGCGCATTCGGCCGGAAATTGGTCGGGCCGATCTCGGTGAACTCCGAGCGCAGTACCGCATAGGCTCGAGCCAGGGGCGCAGACTTGTAAAACTGCGCGTAGTCGATTTCGTTGTTGCGGAATGCGCTCCAGAATTCATAGTGGCCATTGCCGGAAAGCTGGACTGCCTGCGCGTCCTCGGAAAACTCCTTGAAGCGGGGCTGAACCAGAAAGAAAGACATGACGGGCAGCAACAGGGCCACCGCCAGCGCAGCCAGCCCCTGCCGCCGGCGGGGAGCCGCGGCATCGACGGCCGCGCGCAAGGCGCCCCGCTGCCCGGCAAACAACAGCAGGGTCAGGGTGACAATGGCCGCGTAAGCCGGGCGCAAGTCATAGGATTCGCGAATGTTCCCCAGCACCTCGCGGGTGTAGATCAGGTAATCGACGGCGATGAAATTGAAGCGGGCGGCGAACTCGTTCCAGAACAGGAATTCCGCCACCGCGATGAACGAGAACATCGCGCACATCAGCAGCAGCATCAAGCCTGCGGCCAGGCGCAGGGATCGCTGCCAGCCCGACGGCCAAAAGGCGGTGAGCATGACAAACAGAGGAAGCCACCAGACACCGGCGGCGACGTCGAACACCATGCCGATGGCAAAGATCGGCACTGCCTTTGCCGGCGCCAACAAGCTGAAATCGCCATTGAATATGAGCAGCCCGAGGCGCACGGCCGCATTGAAGACAACGAAGCTGATGAGCAGGCGGAGGGGAAGGGCGAAGCGTTTCGGGAGTCCGGGCGAGACCAAGAACTAACCTTTTCAACGGGTGAAACCAAAGGATCGTCAGGCAGCG
>CAIZHL010000482.1 GCA_903932755.1 uncultured beta proteobacterium | reverse complement strand
CCGCTCAACGAGGTGCACCCGATCCATGAGGTGGTGAAGATCGACTACTTCCTGCCCGGCTGCCCGCCGCCGGCGGACGCCATCTGGAAACTGCTGACCGACCTGCTGGCCGGCCGCACGCCCACTCTAGGCCACGGCCTGATGCATTACGATTGAGACCGACATGACATTCGCACTCGAAACAGCAAAGTCCCCGGAAAAACTGCGCCGCGTCGCCATCGATCCCGTATCGCGGGTCGAAGGCCACGGCAAGGTCACCATCCTGCTCGACGACGACAACAAGGTGCATCAGGTGCGCCTGCACATCGTCGAATTCCGCGGCTTCGAAAAATTCATCCAGGGCCGCCCCTACTGGGAAGTGCCGGTAATGGTGCAGCGCCTGTGCGGCATCTGCCCGGTGTCGCACCACCTCGCCGCCTCCAAGGCGCTCGACATGATGCTCGGCATCAAGCAGCTGACGCCGACCGCCGAGAAGATCCGCCGCCTGATGCACGCCGGCCAGATCCTGCAATCCCACGCCCTGCATTTCTTCCACCTGTCGTCGCCCGACCTGCTGTTCGGCTTCGGCTCGGACATGGCCACGCGCAACATCGTCGGTGTTGTCGCCGCGCATCCCGAGGTCGCCAAAAAAGGCGTCTTGCTGCGCAAGTACGGCCAGGAGGTGATCCGCATGACCTCCGGCAAGCGCGTGCATGGCACCGGATCGGTTCCGGGCGGCGTGAACAAGTCGCTATCTGCCGAAGAGCGCGCCGAACTGCAGAAGGACATCTACCAGATGGTGGCCTGGAGCCGTGACGCGGTGGGCATCATCCGCGGCCTGTTCGAGCAGAACCTGACGCAGTACAACGCCTTCGGCCGCTTCCGCTCGGCCGGCATGTGCCTGGTCGCTCCCGACGGCGCCATGGACCTCTATCACGGCGGCCTGCGCGCGCGCGACATCGACGGCAAGACCCTGTTCGACCACTTCGACTACGGCCGCTACTGGGACGTGATCGGCGAGGACGTCAAGCCCTGGTCCTACATGAAGTTTCCCTTCTTCAAGTCGCTCGGCACCGAAGACGGCTCCTACCGCGTCGGCCCGCTGTCGCGGGTCACGATGTGCGACCACATCCCCACCCCGCTGGCTGACAAGGAGCGCGAAACCTTCCTCGCCTTCGACGGCGGCAGCGCCGCCGGGGCAACGCTGGGCTACCACTGGGCACGCATGATCGAAATGCTGCATGCCGCCGAGACCATCAAGGACCTGCTGCACGATGATGACATCGTCGGCCACGACCTCATGGCCACCGGCCAGCGCCAGGAGCGCGGCGTCGGCGTCATCGAGGCGCCGCGCGGCACGCTGATCCACCATTACCGGGTCGACGAACACGACCAGGTAATCCGCGCCAACCTGATCGTCTCCACCACGCACAACAACCAGGCCATGAACACGGCGGTGCGCGAAGTGGCCATGCAATACCTGGATGGCGTCGAGATCACCGAAGGCCTGCTCAACCATATCGAGAT
>CAIZHL010000481.1 GCA_903932755.1 uncultured beta proteobacterium | reverse complement strand
CGCGCCAAGCCGCTGTTCAACTACTTCAAGCAGTTGTTCGCCCAGGTGACGAATCCGCCGATCGATCCGATCCGCGAAGAAATCGTCATGTCGCTGATTTCCCTCGTCAGCCCCAACCCGAACCTGCTCGGCATCGACGAAAAGGTGCCGACGCCGCGCCTGGAGGTGCACCAGCCGGTGCTGACTCCGGGCGACATGGCCAAGCTGAAGAAAATCGACACGTTGACGAACGGAACCTTCCGTCCGATCACGATCGGCATCACCACGCCGGCGGTGCAGGGATCGGCCGGACTGTCGCGCTCGCTCTACCAGGTCTGCACGCGTGTCGAAGCGGCGGTGAACGAAGGCTACAACGTTGTCATCCTCTCGGATCGCGGCGCGGATCGCGACAACGCACCGATCCCCGCCCTGCTTGCCTGTTCGGCGGTACACCAGCACCTGGTCGGCATCGGCCTGCGCACGTCCTGCGGCCTGGTGGTGGAGACGGGTGCCGCGCGCGAGGTCCATCATTTCGCCACGCTTGCCGGCTACGGCGCGCAAGCCATCCATCCCTGGCTGGCTTTCGCAAGCATTGCCGAGATCGCCGCGCAGTTGCCGAACAAGCCCGGCATCTATGATGCGCAAAAGAACTACGTCAAGGCGATCAACAAGGGCCTGATGAAGGTGATGTCCAAGATGGGCATCTCCACCTACCAGTCCTACTGCGGCGCGCAGATTTTCGAGGCGGTAGGCCTTTCGTCCGACCTCGTGCGGCGCTACTTTACGGGTACGCCGACCAAGATCGAGGGCATCGGCCTCAAGGAGGTTGCCGATGAGGCGCTGAAGACGCATGCCGACGCCTGGAGCGACAATCCGGTTTTGGCCGACATGCTCGACTGCGGCGGCGAGTATGCCTTCCGCGTGCGTGGCGAGGAGCACATGTGGACGCCGGACGTGATTGCCAAGCTGCAGCATGCCACGCGCTCGGGCAAGACCGACACCTACAAGGAATATGCAAAGCTGATCAACGATCAGGGCAAGCGTCACATGACCTTGCGCGGCCTGTTCGAGATCAAGCCGGCAGGACCGGCGATTCCCCTTGCCGAGGTCGAACCGGCCAAGGACATCGTCAGGCGCTTTGCTACCGGCGCCATGTCGCTGGGCAGCATTTCCACTGAAGCCCACACCACGCTGGCGATCGCCATGAACCGCATGGGCGGCAAGTCGAACACCGGCGAAGGCGGTGAAGACCGCATGCGCTACAAGCCCGTCGCTGCTGCCACCACTTTGGCCGCCGTGATCGGCAAGAGCCGCATCGCGCGCGACATTCCGCTCAAGGCCGGCGACAGCCTGCGCTCGGCGATCAAGCAGGTGGCCTCCGGCCGCTTCGGCGTTACCGCCGAATACCTGGCCAATGCTGACCAGCTGCAGATCAAGATGGCGCAAGGCGCCAAGCCCGGCGAAGGCGGCCAGTTGCCCGGCCACAAGGTTTCCGAGTACATCGGTTTCCTGCGCCATTCCGTGCCCGGCGTGCAACTCATTTCGCCGCCGCCGCACCACGACATCTACTCGATCGAAGATCTGGCGCAACT
>CAIZHL010000480.1 GCA_903932755.1 uncultured beta proteobacterium | reverse complement strand
GTCGCGTCGTCGCGATAAAGCGGTGGCGCGTGCCGAAGCGCTTCTGCAGCAGCGCCAGAAAGGCCGCGTCGTCGAGCGATTTGACTGCTTCGAGCACTTCGTCGGCGCAGGTCAGTACGACCGAATAACAGTCGCCCAGCGGCAGCAGGGCAACCGGGCCTTCGTCCGTAAAACGTTCCCAGGCGACATTGCGATGCGGTTCCGCCACATTCACATTGCACAGCACGGCATGCTGGCCATAGTCGCGCATCTTGCCGGCATCGGGATCGACCCGCCCCTCGGCCAGGGCCGTCAGAGAAAAACTTGCCGTGTCGCCAGCGCCGACTTTTGCGCCCTCATGGTAGGCAAGTCCTGCGGCGCTGATCGCGGCGTCGAGCGCGGCAATCAAGTCGGCTGCCGGCAGCACCCAACCCAATGCCTTGACCTCCAGTTCGGTCGCGCGCAAGACCGTTCGGCCGAATCCGCCGCGCTGTGAGATGTGAATGGTCTCTATCGGCGTTGCCGGCAGGCCCGCCCAGACGCCGAGCCAGTCGAGGATCTGTCGCGCACCGTCGGACAGAGCCAGCACACGGGGGTCATGGCGAACCGCGGCACGCTCGCGGGCTTCAAAGATTTCGCAGCCAACGCCGTGAGTTTTCAGCGCCAAACCCAGCGCCATACCGGCGGGTCCGCCTCCGACAATCGCGACGGTCCGACTATCGTCAGTTGCCACGCGCGTCGCGCATCAGCGCTTCGATGTCGGCGATTTTCTTGGGCGCAGCGGCGGTGATGATCTCGCAGCCGTCGGCGGTCACCACGGCGTCGTCTTCGATGCGCACGCCGATGTTCCAGAAGGCCTCCGGCACATCGTCGGCGGGGCGGATGTAGCAACCGGGTTCGATGGTCAGCACCATGCCGGGCGCGAGCGGTGCCCAGTGCTCGCCTTCCTTGTACTCGCCGGCATCGTGCACATCCTTGCCCAGCCAGTGGCTGGTGCGATGCATGAAGAAGCGCTTGTAGCTCTCGGATTCGATCACGGCATCGAGGGAGCCCGGCAGCAGCTTGAGGTCGATCATGCCCTGCGCCAGCACCTTCAGCGCCGCCTCGTGAGGATCGACGAAGGTGGCGCCAGGACGCACGGCCGCAATGGCCGCCGTCTGCGCGTCGAGCACCAGGTCGTATACGTCGGTCTGCGGCCCGCTGAAACGCCCGTTCACCGGAAAGCAGCGCGTGATGTCGGAGGCATAGCCGCCGAGTTCGCCGCCGGCGTCGATCAGCAGCAGGTCGCCGTCGCGCAAAACCTGGTCGTTGCCGACGTAATGCAGCACGCAGGCATTCGCCCCGCCGGCGACGATCGAGGTGTAAGCCGGATACTCGCAACCCCGGCGCCGGAACTCATGCAGCAGTTCGGCCTCGACTTCGTATTCGAAACGTCCCGGCGCGACAAAGCGCATGGCGCGCACATGGGCGCCCGTCGAAATTTCGGCGGCGCGGCGCATGGTGGCAAGCTCGGCGCCGTCCTTGACCAGGCGCATGACATCGAGTTCGGCACGTACATCGCGGATCGCCGACGGCGCGCGCTTGCCGCTGCGGCTCTCGGCGCGGACCTTGTTCAGCGCGGCGGCGATGCGACCATCCCAGCCGCCATCGTGGCCGATGGAGAACCACAGCGCCGGCTGGTCGGCAAGCAGTTCGACCAGCTTGCCGTCGAGTTCGCCGATCGCATATGCCGCGTCGAAGCCGAAGGCCTCGCGCGCTCCTTCAGGGCCGTGGCGAAACCCGTCCCAGATTTCCCTTTCCAGATTCTTCTCGCGGCAAAACAGGATCGATTGCGGCGCGGCATCGCCGCGGCCGGCGACGATCACCAGTACCGCCTCGGGTTCGGTGAAGCCGCTGAGGTACTGGAAATAGCTGTCGGCGCGATAGGGGAAGTGCGTGTCGCGGTTGCGCGGCTGCTCCGGCGCCGTCGGAATCAAGGCGACCCCGCCGCCGCTGCGGCTCATGCGCTCGATCAGGGAAAGTCGGCGCTGGCGATACGCCGCGAAGCTGTCGCCGGCCGGGGGCGGTGAGGGTTTCATCTCTTGATTATAGCGAGCGCAATTCCCCGCGCAGTTCTGCGCGCAGTTCAGCGTCAAGCTCCGCAAGCCGTTGCGGCGTGCCGACATCCACCCAGCGCCCGCCATGCAGTTCGCCGCCGACGCGCTGCTGCGCCATCGCCGCGCGCAGCAGCGGCGCCAGTTTCGCCGGCTGGCCGCGCCGGATGTCGGCGAAAACCTGCCGACGATAGACGCCGATGCCGGAAAACGTGCAGCTCCGCGCGCCGCCGTCCGCCGTGGCGTCGGCGCCGACTTCGCGTCCCCGCAGCGAGAAGTCGCCCTGCGGATGATGCGGCGGATTCGGCACCAGCACCAGGTATGCAAGATCGTCGGGGCCCAGCACCTTGGCCGCCTGCGCCAAATCCCAATCGCACCAGATGTCGCCGTTGATCACCAGGAAGGGCTCGTCGTGCCCGAGCAAGGGCAGCGCGTTGGCGATGCCGCCGGCGGTTTCCAGTGCGCCCTCCGGTTCGGGCGAATAGGCGATCGACAGGCCCCAGCGCGCGCCGTCACCCAGCGCCGATTCGATCTGCAGACCGAGATGCGCGTGGTTGATCACCACCTCGCGCAGGCCGGCCCGTGCCAGGCGCTCCAGATGCCAGACGATCAGCGGTTTGCCGCCCACCGCCAGGAGGGGCTTGGGCGTGAGATCGGTCAGCGGCCGCATGCGCTCGCCGCGCCCGGCAGCCAGAATCATTGCCTTCATGGGGCGCTTGCCGCTTGACTACTCACGGCGCTTCCCGAGGCTTCCGGCATCCATGGTGTAGCCGAGCACGGTGACCTTGTCCTCGACGCGATCGAGCAGTTTGCGCAGCGGGGAAAGTTCGGCATAGCGTTCGCAGGCCTTGCGCAGATAGTGCGCCACCAGTGGCAGGTCCTTGAGGTAGCCGTCCTTGCCGTCGCGGTGGTAGAGCCGGGCGAAGATTCCCAACACCTTGACGTGGCGCTGCACGCCCATCCATTCATAGTCGCGGAAGAACTCGCCGAAATCGGCGGCGACCGGCAGTCCGGCCTTGCGCGCGGATTCCCAATAGCGGACCAGCCAGTCGAGGGCAAGCTCTTCGTCCCACTCGATGTAGGCATCTTTCAGCAGCGACACCATGTCGTAACTGATCGGGCCAAATACGGCATCCTGGAAGTCGATGATGCCCGGGTTACCGGCGCCGGAGCCATCGGTACGCATCAGGTTGCGCGAGTGGTAGTCGCGATGAACGAAGACCTTCGGCTCGGCCAGATTCACGGCAAGGATGCGGTCGAAGACGGCTGCCAGGCTCCGGCGCTCGCTCTCGCCGAGAACCACCTTATGGTGCTGCGCGAGAAACCACTCGGGGAACAAATCAAGTTC
>CAIZHL010000479.1 GCA_903932755.1 uncultured beta proteobacterium | reverse complement strand
CGGCGGATTAGTATTCATCATATTCCCGAACTGCATTTTGTTTTTGACCCGTCCGTCCAGGAAGGTGCCCGACTCTCCAGGCTGATCGACGAGGCGGTGGAATCGGACAAGAAGCTGCAAGACGAGTGAATGCGCGAGTGAACGCGCCACGCAAACCCGCGCGCCGCCGGCTTGACGGCGTACTGCTGCTGGACAAGTCCCTCGGCCTGTCGTCCAATCACGCGCTGCAGGCCGCGCGTCGCCTCTACAACGCGGAAAAAGCCGGGCACACGGGAACTCTTGACCCCCTTGCAACCGGCCTGCTGCCTTTGTGTTTCGGCGAGGCAACAAAGTTTTCAGGCGAGTTGCTCAACGCCGACAAGCGCTATGTGGCGACGGTGCAGCTCGGCGTCACCACCGAGACGGCGGATGCCGAAGGCAGAGTGCTGCAGTGCCGTCCGGTAGCGCTTGACCGCCAGGCGGTAGAGGCGGCACTGGCGGCCTTTGTCGGCGAAATCGAGCAGGTGCCGCCGATGTATTCGGCGCTGAAACGAGACGGCAAGCCCCTTTACGAATACGCCCGTGCCGGCATCGAACTGGAACGGGCCACGCGCCGGATCAGCATTTACCGGTTGCGCCTGCTCGACTCGAGCGAGTTGCCCGATGAAGGCCGCTTTGTGTTCGAAGTGAGTTGCAGCAAGGGCACCTACGTGCGCACCCTGGCTGCCGACATCGGCGAGCGACTGGGCTGCGGGGCGCATTTGGCGGGTCTGCGCCGCTCCGGCATCGGAGACCTGGATGTGGCGGCAGCGCATTCCCTGATAGAGCTCGAAGAACTGACGGACGATGCCCGCGATGCCTTGCTATTGCCTCCCGACAGCCTTCTGGCCGGGCTGGCGGAAGCCAGGCTGGACGCCGCCGACGCCGCCAGGCTGCGGCACGGACAGGCCGTTCGCTGGTCAGGCGAGGAGGGCAGCCGGCTGCGTGTATACGACCATGAACAACGGTTCATCGGTGTTTGCCGGCAGGCTGCCGACGGCTGGTTGCAAGCCCAACGTCTGGTCGCCGGAGCCTGAGCGACGAATTCGTTCTTATTGCTTGATTCAACGCCGTTTGAAACGCTATAATCCACGGTTCTCCAAGAGCCCAACATCACAGGATCAGCAAGGAAACCACAATGGCAATTTCCACTACAGACAAAGCCAAGATCGTCACCGACTACCAGCGTGCGCAGGGTGACACCGGCTCCCCCGAAGTCCAGGTGGCGCTTCTTACCGCGCGCATCAACGACTTGACGGATCATTTCAAGGCACACACCAAGGACCACCATTCACGTCGCGGCCTGCTCAAGATGGTCAGCCAGCGTCGTTCGATGCTGGATTACCTCAAGCGCAAGAACGTCGACGGTTATCGATCGCTGATCGAGCGTCTCGGCCTGCGCAAGTAAGTTACAACCGAACCCTGCTGCGGGTCATCACCAACGCGATGCGCTTTGCGCCAGATACTGCGCAGGCTTGCTAAACAGGCCGGCGGCGATTGCGGCACTCAGGCGACCGCTGGGTTTGCCGAGCCACCATTCCTCGAAGGTGTCCCAGAGGTCTTTGCCCAAAATCTCCCCTTCTCCAAAGGCTGGCAAATGGCCGTGCAGGCAATGGCGGGCCAGTGTTTGGCGATCCAGAGCGTTCCGCCATGGTTTGTCGTCCTGCCCATATATTCGCAGGAATCCGAACGCCTTGTCGAAATCCAGCAATGCCAGT
>CAIZHL010000478.1 GCA_903932755.1 uncultured beta proteobacterium | reverse complement strand
TTTCATGATGGGCGACAACCGCGACAATTCGCAGGACAGCCGTTTCTGGGGCTTCGTCCCTGACGAAAACCTGGTCGGCCGGGCATTTTTCATCTGGTTCAATTTTTCCGATCTGAAGCGGATCGGCTCGTTTCACTAGGGAGTTAACATGAAATTTCAGCGTGGACTCAGTCTGAATGCACTGATGCTCGGCGGCGCGGCACTGGCAATGGTGGCGCTGCTGGCGATGAAGGCCCTGCCGCCCTGGATGGAGTACGGGAACCTCATGAAGGCGGTCAAGGGCACGGCCGCCGATAGCGGCCTCAAGGATGCCACCGTGGCCAAGGTGCGCGAAGCCTATACCCGGCGTGCCGAAATGGATGATGTCAAAAGCATTTCCGCGCAGGACCTGGAAATCACCAAGGAAGGCGGCGAACTGGTGATCTCCTTCAAGTACGAAAAGAAGGTTCCGCTGTTCAGCAACGTCAGCCTGGTCTTCGATTTCGAGGGCAGCAGCAGCGGCAGCCAATGAATGCGCAGCGTCTGGAGGCGGCGCTCGGCCACGGCTTCGGCCGGCCGGAGTTGCTGCGCCAGGCGCTCACCCATCGCAGTTTCGGTTCCCCCCACAACGAACGGCTCGAGTTCCTCGGCGACTCGGTGCTGAATTGCGTCATCGCCGCTGTGCTGTACAAAAACTTCGGCGATCTCCGGGAAGGCGAGCTTTCCCGCTTGCGCGCGAGCCTGGTCCGCCAGGAAACCCTGGCCGAGATAGCGCGGAGCCTGGAACTCGGCGACTACCTGCGCCTGGGTGAAGGCGAACTGAAAAGCGGTGGCAGCAGGCGCCCGTCCATCCTGGCCGATGCGCTGGAGGCGATCTTCGGCGCAATCGAAGTGGATGCCGGCTTTGACGCGGCGCGCGGCGTGATCGAGCGCCTGTACCGGCCGTCCATGGCTGGCATCGAACCCGGCGATGCCGGCAAGGATCCCAAGACCGCGCTGCAGGAAATCCTGCAGGCGCGGCACCTGGCCCTGCCGCGCTATGCACTGCTGGCGACACGCGGCGAAGCCCACGCCCAGGAGTTCGACATGGAGTGCGTGATCCCGGAACTCGGCATTCGCAGCACCGGCAGCGGCGGCAGTCGCCGCATTGCCGAACAGCAGGCGGCACAGCGAGCCCTGGCCGAGATCAATACATGAACGAAGGATTCCGCACCGGCTACCTGGCCGTCATCGGCCGGCCCAACGTCGGCAAATCGACCCTGACCAACCGCCTGGTCGGCGCCAAGGTCAGCATCACCTCGAAGAAGGCGCAGACCACGCGCCACCGCATCCACGGCGTACTGACCACCGGCGAGGCGCAGTACATTTTCGTCGACACGCCGGGCTTCCAGATGACGCACAAGAATGCCCTCAACCGGCTGATGAACCGCAGCGTCACCTCCACCTTCGCCGACGTCGACGTGATCCTGCTGGTGGTCGAAGCCGGCAACTGGGGCAGCGGCGAGGCCGAGATCCTGCGCATGCTGCCGGCCGGCACCCCGGTGCTGCTGGTGATCAACAAAATCGACCGCCTCGCCGACAAGAAGGAACTGCTGCCCTTCATCGCCAAGGTGTCCGTCCTCCACGACTTCGCCGAACTGGTGCCGCTGTCGGCGGAAAAGGGCATCGGCACCGACGAACTGCTCGCCACCATGGCCCGCTACCTGCCGGAAGGGCCGCCGGTGTTCGATGCCGACGACATCACCGACCGCTCCGAGCGCTTCATGGCCTCCGAAATCCTGCGCGAAAAGCTGTTCCGCAACCTCGGCGAGGAACTGCCCTACGGCATCGCCGTCGAAATCGAAAAGTTCGAGCAGGAGGGCGATCTGCGCCGCATCCACGCCGCCGTCATCGTCGACCGGGCGGGGCATCGCGCCATCGTCATCGGCAAGGGCGGCGAGCGCATGAAGCGCATTTCCACCGACGCCCGCAAGGAAATGGAAACCCTGTTCGGCGGCAAGGTCTGGCTCGAAACCTGGGTCAAGGTCAAGGGCGGCTGGGCCGACGACGAGCGGGCTCTGAAATCGTTGGGTTACGATTGAGCGCCGTCCGCCGGGCCGCCCCAAGGACGGCGCAGCCAAAAACATGGAGCGAGCGCAGCTCGCGAACCATAGTCACCCCCTCCTGCGGGGAGGGGGACGGGGGGAGGGCACCTTCGTGAGCAAGCGTGTTGACGGCCAGGCGGCCTATGTTCTGCACCTGCATCCCTACAGCGAAACCAGCCTCGTGGTCGACGTGTTCACCCGCGACCATGGTCGCGTGCCGCTCCTGGCGCGCGGGGCGCGGCGGCCGCGCTCGGCCATGCGCGGCATGCTGATGTCCTTCCAGCCGCTGGAGCTGGGCTGGTTCGGCGGCGGCGAGGTCAAGACCCTGGCCAAGGCCGAGTGGCTGGGCGGCATGCCGCTGCTGGGCGGGCGCTGCCTGCTTTTGGGCTACTACCTCAACGAACTGCTGCTCAAACTTCTTCCGCGCGAAGACGCCCACGGCGCCCTGTTCGATGCCTACGCCGCGGCCCTCTCCTCGCTGGCCGCCGGCAGCGACGACGCGCCGGAACTGCGCCGCTTCGAAAAAACCCTGCTCAAGGAACTCGGCTACGGCCTGACGCTGGAGACCGACGTCGAATCCGGCCGGCCGGTGGTCCCCGACCGCGAATATGCCTACCTGATCGAGCGCGGCCCGGTGGAAAAGCTCGGCGCTGGCGATACGGCAACGGGAGCGGCGCCGGCGCTGTGCGGCAAGACCCTGCTCGACATGGCCGCCGACGACTATGCCGATCCGCGCACCCGCATCGAGAGCAGGCAACTGATGCGGCAGCTGATCGCCCACCACATGGGCGGCAAGCCGCTGCAGTCGCGGCGGGTATTCATCGAGTTGCAGGAACTGTGAGCCGTTTCGATTTATCCTTTGGTGCTTTGGCGGAGCGAGCATGATTGAACTAGGCGTAAACATCGACCACGTGGCGACC
>CAIZHL010000477.1 GCA_903932755.1 uncultured beta proteobacterium | reverse complement strand
GCGCGGATCCAGCCGGGCTATGTCTCGGAAGGCAAGGACGTGCTGCTTGACCTCTACGGTGCCGACGTCGAGTATTCCGCCGATGCGCTGGAAGACATCTACGCCGAACTGGAAAAGGTCAGCCGCACCGTGCTGACGCCGCAGGTCACCGACGATGAGGCCGCCGAGATCCTCTCCGACATCGCCAAGGAAGAGGACTTGAACGGCCGTATCCGCCGCAACGTGCTCGACACGCGGCGCGCGCTCTCCTTCCTGATGCGCAGCCGGCTGATGTCGGCCGACCAGAACGACGACGCCCGCCAGATCCTGCGCGACATCGATTCGCTGGACGGGCACACGTCCTTCCTGTTCGGCAAGATCAACTTCCTGATGGACGCCACGGTCGGCTTCATCAACATCAACCAGAACAAGCGGATTTCCAAGCTGACGGCAATTTCGATCGTGTTCGTGCCGATGAACATCATCGCCGGCATCGGCGGCATGTCGGAGTTCTCGATGATGACCGAGGGCGTGCCCTGGCCGGTGGCCTACACTGGCTTCATCGTCGCCATGGGACTTTTCGGCTGGGGCACCTACGTCACGCTGCGCTGGCTGGAAACGCGCAAGGCGCGGAAACTGCTCGCCGCCCGGCGCGCCGGACGCGAGAGCTAAGCCTCAGCCGGCCCCGGCCCTACTTCGTCACCAGCTTCAAGCCGAGGATTCCGGCCACGATCAGGCCGATGCAGACCAGGCGCGCGACTTCGCGTGACTCGTTGAACAGCGCCATGCCCAGCAGCGCCGTACCGACTGCGCCGATGCCGGTCCACACCGCGTAAGCGGTTCCTACCGGCAGGGTTTTCAGCGCCCACGCCAGCAGAACGACGGAAGCCGCCATCGCCGCCAGAGTCCACGCGCTGGGCACGAAGCGCGTGAAACCTTCGGTGTATTTGAGGCCGATGGCCCAGCCGATTTCACACAAGCCGGCGACCAGCAGCACTAGCCAGGCGTTAGTGGGCGTCAATGCCGGCATTCTGGTTCTGTCGCCGTGTCGCCAGCGCCAGCGCCAGCGCTCTGCGTCCAGACACGGAACTTTTTCCTGCGGCCCGAATCAGCCGGCGGCGAAAATCGCGTCGGCCGCGGCAACGGTCGCCGCGATGTCGGCGTCGCTGTGCGCAGCCGAAACGAAACCGGCCTCGAAGGCGGAGGGCGCAAGATAGACCCCGGCATCGAGCATGGCGTGGAAGAAGCGGTTGAAGGCATCCTTGTCGCTGGCCATCACCTCGGCATAGGACGTCGGCGGCGTCGCGGCGAAATAGACGCCGAACATGCCGCCCACCGACTGCGCGGAGAACTTCACGCCGTGCTTTTTCGCCGCGGCGGCAAGGCCGTCGACCAGCGAGCGGGTCTTCGCCGTGAGCGCCTCGTAGAAACCCGGCGTGGCGATTTTCTTCAGCGTCACCAGACCCGCCGCGACCGACAGCGGATTGCCCGACAGCGTGCCGGCCTGATACACCGGGCCCAACGGCGCAATCTGTTCCATGATGTCGCGCCGGCCGCCGAAGGCGCCCAGCGGCATGCCGCCGCCGACCACCTTGCCGAAAGTCGAGATATCCGGCGTAATGCCGTACAGACCCTGGGCCGAACCCGGACCGACGCGAAAGCCGGTCATCACCTCGTCGAAAATCAGCAGCGCGCCATGCTGCGTGCACATCTCGCGCATGGCGGCGAGAAATTCGGGGTTGGGTGCAATCAGGTTCATGTTGCCGGCCACCGGCTCGACGATCACGCAGGCAATCTCCTTGACATGCGCCATGAAGGCATCGCGCAGGCCCTGTGCATCGTTGTAGTCGAGCACCAGCGTGTGCCGCGCCAGATCGGCCGGGACGCCCGCGGACGAGGGATTGCCGAAGGTCAGCAGGCCGGAACCGGCCTTGACCAGCAGGCTGTCGCCATGGCCGTGGTAGCAGCCCTCGAACTTGAT
>CAIZHL010000476.1 GCA_903932755.1 uncultured beta proteobacterium | reverse complement strand
GCCGTGAGCTTGCCGCCATGGCGTTCGACGATGCCGTAGCTGATAGCCAGCCCGAGGCCGGTGCCGCGCCCCACGGGCTTGGTGGTAAAGAACGGGTCGAACAATTTGTCGAGGTTGGCCGCGGGAATTCCGGGGCCGCTGTCGCGAAACTCGATCACCGCCTGGCCTTCCTCGCCGCGTCCGGAGGAAATCTCCAGGCGGCGTTCGCGGGCGCCCTCGGTGGCATCTGCGGCGTTCTGCACCAGATTCATCACCACCTGCTGCACCTGCCCCGGCGAACCGAGCACCTCGAGCGCGGGAGGAAGGTTCAGCCTGACCTCGAACTGGTTCGCCGTAGCCTTGCTCACCCACTGCACGGCGCGTTCGATGACTTCGACCAGGTCGAAGGCGCGCCGCTCGTCGCGGTCGGTGGCGGAGAAGCGCTTGAGGGCATCGACGATGTCGCGCGTGCGCTCGGCGCCCTCCACGGTGCCGTCGATCAGCGAAGGCAGGTCGTCGAGCAGGCGGTCGATGCGCAGTTCGCCGCGCAGGGCTTCGCGCTCGTTCAGCGGCACGTCGCCATGCACTGCGCCGAGGTAACGCGCCAGGCGTTCGGCGTAACGCTTCATCGCCAGCGTGTTGCCGTAGACAAAGCTGATCGGATTGTTGAGTTCGTGCGCCACGCCGGCGACAAGGCGACCCAGCGATGCCATTTTTTCGGAATGGATCAACTGCTGCTGGGTGGTCTTGAGGTCTTCGTGGGCGCGCCGCAGCGCCTGGTAGGCGCGCCGCAGTTCGCCCACCGGACGCCCGGTGATGACCAGCCCCAGCATCTTGCCGACCCCGTTGTAGCGCGGCGTCCAGTTGAGCGACACCGGAATCGCGCTGCCGTTGGCGGCCTTCAGCTGCATCTCGACTTCCTCCGCCGGCTGCCCGCTCTGGTCGGCAAACAAGCGTCCGGCGCACTGGCGCGATTCCTCGTCGGAAAACAGGTCGAACACCGTGCGCCCGTGCAGCGACTCGGCATCGACGCCGAGCAGGGAGGCCAGCGCAGCGTTGACGCTCTCGATCACCCCGGCCCGGCTGCAGACGATGAGCAGGTCGGACATCGAAGTCAGCACCGAGGAAATGAACTGCTGGGTGTCTTCCAGCGTGGCGTTTTTTTCCTCGAGCGCGACCTCGTACTGGAGCAGGTCGTTATAGACCTCATCCATCTTGCGGATCACGTCGAGCCAGATGCCGTCCTCGGCCGAAGCGCCGGCGGCGGCCGCGAGCATCTCGACCGTAAGCGCCGAGCGCGGCTCGTCGGGCTTGCCGTCCTCAGGCGCTGCCGAAACGGATCCGGATTCTTCGTCCATCGGCACAATGTACCTCACCCTGAGCTTGCCGGCCGGCCCGTTTCCAGGCCAGGGCCCCGGCCGCAGTGCGCTGCGCCCGGCTTCAGTCCTCTTTGACGCCGAAACGCGCGACGAAGTCGGCGGGAGCGAGTGCCGGGCCCTTGTAATCGGCCTGCATGAAGTCGCAGCGCAGTTCCTTGAGCCGGGCCGCGGCCGCGTCGTCGGCAACGCCCACGGCGACCACGGCAAGCCGCAGGTGGCGCGCAAGTTCGATGATCGACTGCAGGATGCGCTCCGACTTGGCGCCTTCGCCCAGGCCATTGGCCGCCGAGACGTCGATCTTGATTTCCTGGAAAGGCAGGTTCGCCAGCCAGAACAGGGATGAAAATGCCATGCCCGGATCGTCGATCGAGAGTTTCACGCCGAGTTCCTTCAGGCGCCCGAGGGTCTCGCGCGTCACCGGCTCGGCGCCCAGCACCGCAGTCTCGCCGATTTCCAGGATCAGCGTGCCGGGACGCCGGCTCCAGGTGCCGAGGGCGCGTTCGACCACCTCGATCAGCTCGGTATGCCGCAGCACCCGCGCCGGCAACTTGACGCCGACCCGCAAATCCAGCCCGGCGCTGTAGCGAAACTCGGAGATGTTCCTCAGCGCCCGGTTGAGCACCGAGGAGACCAGCTGGATCACCACGTCCGCCGACTCCGCCGCGGCGAATGCATCCACCGACGGGATCAGGCCGAGCGCCGGGTCGCGCCAGCGCAGCAGGCCCTCGGCGCCCATCACCTGGCCCAGGCGCAGGTCGTATTGCGGCTGGAACACCAGGTTGATCGCATCCTCGGCCACGGCCGTGCGCAAACGGTTCTCGTAGAGGAGCTTCGACGCCGCGAGGCTGTCGCGGTCTTCGCCGTAGTCGGCGATGCTGCCGTCCAGGTCGCGCGCCAGCGCGCAGGCGCTCTTGGCGCGCTGCAGGAGGGTTTCCGCCTGATCGCCATGCGCCGGGAACATGGCGATGCCGATTGCGGGGCTGGCATAGATTTCGTCTTCGCCGATCCAGAACGGGCTGCTCACCGCGCGCAGCGACTTCTTCGCGGCCAGCAGCGCCACCGCCGGGCCGTCTACGGTCGACAGGACGCAGGCAAAATCGTCGCGCCCGAGGTCGCCGAGAAGGTCTCCGGGGCGCAGCACGTCGGCACGCAACAGCCCGGCGACGCGGGCGCGCACCGAATCGCCGACCTGGTAGCCCCACACCGCGTCGATGCGGCTGATGACGCCGCATTCGATGAGCAGGACGGCGAGGTTGCCGCCGTCGGCCCGCCGGCACTCGACCTGGGCGCGCAAGTCTTCAAGGAAACTTGCCGCTGCGGCCGCAGCATCATTGCCCGTCGCCGCCGCGGCCGACTCGGCCCCGCTCACAGGAACAGCTCTCGCGGATCGATTTCGACGGAACCGTACTCGAGGGAGCGCTGGATCCGGTAGGGTTCGTCGGGCCTGACCTTGGGCTCCTTCATCAGGTCCAGCATCTTGTAAGGCCTCATCGGATTGCCGTTCATGTCCTTGACCACCATGATGCGCGGCTGCATGCGGCGCACCATGTTCTGCGCGATCACGATCGCGACTTCGCCGCTGTTGAGCTCGACCACGCTGCCGACGGGGAACACGCCGACGCACTGGATGAACTGTTCCACCAGCGCGGGATGGAACTGCTTGCCGCGCTCCTTGTAGATCATGGAAAGCGCATTGGCCGGCGACAGGCCCTGGCCGAGCGGCTTGGGCGCGGTCAGGGTGTCGAAGGCATCGACGATTCCCGCGATCAGCCCGGGAAAGGCGATGGCATCGCCGCGCAGGCCGCGCGGATAACCGGTACCGTCGAAGCGCTCGTGATGCAGCGATGCAAGGCCGGGCAGTTCCGGCGGCAGGCCGGGCGTGTCACTGAGGATCCGCACCGAATTGATCACGTGCGTCTTGAATACTTCCATTTCCGCGTCATTCACCGGCGCGCGCACGGCGAACTCGGGGGGCAGCTTGAGCTTGCCCACGTCCTGCAGCAGTCCGAGCATGCCGAGTATCTCAAGCCGGTCCGGCGGCAGTTGCAGGAAGCGGCCGAAGATGGTCATCATCACCGAAACCTCGGCTGCCCGGCTGAGGGTGGCCCCGCTCTTCTCCTGCAGCTTGATCAGCAGTGCCATCGCATCCGGATTGCGCACGACGCTTTCGGTGATCTGCGCCGCCGCCGCATGCGAGCGGGAGCTGTCGATGGTGTTTCCGGTTTCCACCACCCGCGAGATTTCGCCGAGCACGACCGCGGTGTTGGTGAACGCCTTTTGCGCCACCGGCAATTCGCGCTCAACCGTCGCCGTATCCTTGTACACCGTGGTGCCGCGGATTTTTGCGATGTCTTCGGGGGTGACCTTGGCAACCTCCTGGACCACGGCCTTTTCGGGGTCGACGAAGACATGCTTGCAGTATTTCTTCAGTACTTCGAGTTGCTTGTCCTTCTGCAACACGAAACCCTGAAAGGCGAACGGCGTTTCGGTCCATGGCCTGTCCAGTTTCGAGATGAACATCCCGAAGGTCAGTTGTTCGACAGGAATTTCACGCAGTTCCATGAGGATCGTAAGGTTTCGATATAGAAATTTTATTTTCGCGTCTACGCGAAAAAACATCAAGCAAGGGCTGAACGCGGGAGTTCTCCGCCAGGCGCTTTTCCGCAGGTGCGAAGCTTAACCCGAATCGACTCGGCGCAGATGCAAATCCGGGCGGGCGGCATGACCTTTTTGCGGCGAAGGGGATAAACTTGCAGCGCCGACTTCCAAAGCAAATGCCCCATGCTCCCACCTTCCGGCCAGCCGCGCACCAACCCGATGTCCGGTCGCCTCATCCGGGTGGGCATCCCCCTGCTTTATGCATTGTGCGCCGCACTATGGATCATCGTATCCGGCTACCTGCTGGCCACGGGCGTTGACGATCCGGTGCTGCAGGGACGCATCGAAATCGGCAAGGGACTGCTGTTCGTCGCGGTCACCAGCGTACTGCTCTACCTGCTGTTGGCCCGCCTCGGCAATCGCCACCGCCACGCCGCACCTTTCCTGTTCGCTTCGGCACGGCGCCGTGAGGCGGTCGTGATCGCGGTGTTCATCATCGCCGCCGTCGCAAGCGCGCTCCTGGCAAGGCAATCGGAACAACTGCGCACCCACCAGCAACGCAGCCGGACCATCGGCATGGCCCAGGACCATGCCCACGCGATTCAACGCAGCATCGAGCACGCCCTTTCCGCCAGTTATGCCCTGGCCGCGCTGGTGCGCCAGGGCAACGGCGTCGTCTCCGATTTCGAAGCCACGGCACAGGAAATGCTGCCCTTCTATCCGGGCTCCGCCTCGCTGCAACTTGCCCCCGGCGGCGTGGTGATGCACATCGTGCCGCTGGCCGGAAACGAAAAGGCCATCGGCCACAACCTGTTGCAGGATCCGGCCCGCAACAAGGAAGCCTTCCTAGCCCGCGACAGCGGCAAGCTGACGCTGGCCGGCCCCTTCACGTTGCTGCAGGGCGGCCTCGGTGCAGTCGGACGGCTGCCGGTCTTTCTGGGCCATGACAAGCGTACATTCTGGGGCTTCACCACGGTCCTCATCCGCTTCCCCGAGGTGCTGGCAGAAGCCCGCCTGCCGCAGATGTCGGAATCGGGATTTGCCTACGTGCTGTGGCGCATCCATCCTGACAGCGGCGAACGCCAGACCATCGCGGCGTCGAATGCCGACGCCCTGTCCGACCCGGTGCACCAGTCCTTCGAACTCCCCAACGGCAGCTGGACGCTGAGCGTCGCCCCGATAAAAGGCTGGGCCGACCCTTACGGCCTGAGCTTCAAGATCGCGCTGGGACTGCTTTTCAGCCTGCTGCTGGCCTATTCGGCCAAGCTGCTGCTGGAATTGCGCATGTACAAGGAGGACCTCGAAACGCGGGTCGTCGAACGCACGCTGCAGCTGAGCGCCAGCGAGCAGCGCTTCCGCGACATTGCGCACGTGTCCGGCGACTGGATCTGGGAACTGGACGCGGACGGGCGCTACATCTACGTATCGGAAGGCGTCACCGCGATGCTCGGCTATGCGCCGGAAGAGGTGGTCGGCCGCAGCCCCTTCGACTTCATGCCCCCCGGCGAAGCGGAAAGCGTCGGCCAGGCCTTTGCCGAGATCGCCGCCAACAAGCTGCCGTTTGCCGACCTGGAGAACATCGTGCTCGGCAAGAACGGCGTGCCGCATGTCACGCTGACCAGCGGCACGCCTATCCTGGGCGCCGACGGCATGCTCCTGGGATACCGCGGCATCGACCGCGACATCAGCGCGCGCAAGGAAGCGGAACACCGCATCCGGCGCCTGACCAACCTCTACGCCACCTTGAGCGAGTGCAACCAGGCCATCGTCCGCTGCAACAGCGAGGCCGATCTGTTTCCCCAGATGTGCCGCAACGTGGTGCTCTACGGCGGCATGAAAATGGCATGGATCGGCCTGCTCGACGCGGCGACGCGCGAGATACGCCCCGTTGCCAGTGAAGGCAGCGGCCTCGACTACCTCGAAGGCATCCGCGTCTCGGCCGACGGCGACGACCCGCACGGGCGCGGACCGGCCGGCACCGCGGTGCGCGAAAAGCGCCCGGTATGGAACCAGGATTTCCTCGCCGATCCGCTGACCGCGCCCTGGCATGCGGGCGCGGCACGCTTCGGCTGGGGGTCGGTAGCTGCCCTGCCGCTGCACCGCGACGGCAAGGTGATCGGGGCTTTCACCCTGTATGCCGGCGAAAAGGACGCCTTCGACGCCGATGCGCGCAAACTGCTCGAGGAAATGGCCACGGACATCAGCTACGCGCTCGACGGCTACGAGCGCAACGCCAGCATCCGTCTGACGGCCGAGGTGTTCGAGCAGGGCAAGGAAGGGATCATGATCACCGATTCCGCAAGGCGCATCGTCCGCGTCAATCGCGCCTTCAGCGCGATCACCGGCTACAGCGAAGCCGAAGCGCTGGGGCAGAGCACCGCCATGCTGTCTTCCGGGCGCCACGGCGAAGAGTTCTACCGCGAAATGTGGGCGGCGATCGACGCCACCGGCCACTGGCAGGGCGAAATGTGGGACCGGCGCAAGGACGGCCATGTCTATCCGGTCTGGCTGGCGATCAGCCGCGTGCTGGGCGAGGACGGCAAGCCCGGCCATTACGTCGGGATTTTCAGCGACATCACCCAGCACAAGGAAGCCGAGGACCGCATCCAGCACCTGGCGCACTTCGATGCCCTGACCGGACTGCCCAACCGGACCCTGCTCAAGGACCGTGCCCGCCACGCGATCAGCATGGCGCAGCGCAGCCAGGAATCCCTGGCGGTGCTGTTCGTCGACCTCGACCACTTCAAGAACATCAACGACACCCTCGGCCACCGCATCGGCGACGAACTGCTGGTCGAAGTGGCCCTGCGCATGAAATCCGCGGGGCGCGAGGAAGACACGGTATCGCGCCAGGGCGGCGACGAATTCATCGTAGTGCTGCCCTGCACCGATTCCGATGGCGCGGCACACGTCGCCCGCAAGCTGATCGACGCCATCGCGGTCGCCTTCAAGGTCGAGCAGTACGAACTGGTGGTCACCCCCTCGATCGGCATCGCCATGTATCCGAGCGACGGCGAAGACTTCGACGTGCTCGCGAAATGTGCCGACACCGCCATGTACCGGGCCAAGGAGGAAGGCCGCAACACCTTCCGCTTCTTCACCCCGGAGATGCAGGAACACTCCGCACGCAAGCTGCGCCTGGAAAGCGAACTGCGCCACGCGCTGGCGCGCGGCGAACTGCAGCTGCACTACCAGCCGCAGCTGTCGCTGCAGGATGCGCGCATCGTCGGCGTCGAGGCATTGCTGCGCTGGCAGCATCCGGACCTGGGCGCGGTTGCACCGGCCGAATTCATCGGGGTTGCCGAAGACAGCGGCCTGATCCTGTCCATCGGCGACTGGGTGCTGCGCACCGCGGTGCGCCAGCTGAAGGCCTGGCAGGACGCCGGCATGGCACCGCTTGTCATGGCGGTCAACCTCTCGGCGGTGCAGTTCCGCCACGCGCACCTCGCGCAGCAGGTCGCAGGCATCCTGGCTGAAGAGGAAGTGCCGCCGGAATGCCTCGAACTGGAGCTGACCGAAAGCATGGCGATGGATGATCCGCTCGCCGCCATCGCCGTGTTGGACGACCTGCACGCACGGGGCATCCGTGTTTCGATCGACGACTTCGGCACCGGCTACTCGTCCCTGAGTTACCTCAAGCGCTTCCAGCTTTACAAGCTGAAGATCGACCAGTCCTTCGTCCATGACATCACGCTCGACCCGGAAAGCCGGGCGATCGTCCGTGCCATCATCAGCCTGGCGGACAGCCTCGGCCTGCGCACCATCGCCGAAGGCATGGAGACCGAAGCCGAACTGGACTTCCTGCGCGAGCAGGGCTGCCACGAGGTGCAGGGCTTCTACTACAGCAAACCGCTGCCGCCGGACGATTTCGAGGCCTACTTCCGGTCGCGGAGCTAGCCGCAGCAAGCGCTCGGCAGGGCCGCCCGCTTGCCGCCGGCAGCGGCGGCATGCGGCGGGTTTCCGCTCAATGCACAGT
>CAIZHL010000475.1 GCA_903932755.1 uncultured beta proteobacterium | reverse complement strand
GGGTTTAGATCCCTCCCCCCTTCCATACGATCCCCAGGGCTCCAATACCTACTAGGGTTTAGATCCCTCCCCCCTTCCATACGATCCCTTCTGCACCATCGAACCCAACGTCGGCATCGTTGAGGTGCCTGATGCCCGGTTGGCCGCGCTGTCCGCCATCGTCAAGCCGCAGAAAATCCAGCCCGCCATCGTCGAATTCGTCGATATCGCCGGCCTTGTCGCCGGGGCGAGCAAGGGCGAAGGCTTGGGCAACCAGTTCCTCGCCAACATCCGCGAAACCGACGCCGTGGTGCATGTGGTGCGCTGCTTCTCCGACGACAATGTGGTGCATGTGGCCGGCAAGATCGACCCCTTGTCCGACATCGAGGTGATCGATACCGAACTGGCGCTGGCCGACATGGCGACGGCGGAAAAGGCGCTGAACCGCTACAAGAAACCCGCCAGCGCGGGCGACAAGGACGCAAAAATCCTCTGTGCCGTGCTCGAAAAATGCCTGGCCCAGCTGAACCAGGCCAAGGCGGTGCGGGCGCTGGACCTGTCGAAGGAGGAGTGGGCCAGCCTCAAGCCCTTCTGCCTGATCACCGCCAAGCCTGTGCTGTATGTCGCCAACGTCAAGGAAGGCGGCTTCGACAACAATCCCTATCTCGACGCCGTCGTCGCGCACGCCGCAGCCGAAAAGGCCGAAGCGGTGGCTGTGTGCGCCGCCATCGAGGCCGAGATTGCCGACCTCGAGGACGACGAAAAGCAGATGTTCCTGACCGACATGGGACTGGAGGAACCGGGCCTCAACCGCCTGATCCGCGCCGGCTACCACCTGCTCGGACTGCAGACCTACTTCACCGCCGGCGTCAAGGAAGTCCGCGCCTGGACCATCCATGTCGGCGATACCGCGCCGAAGGCCGCCGGCGTGATCCATACCGATTTCGAGAAGGGCTTCATCCGCGCCCAGACCATCGCCTTCGACGACTTCATCGCCTACAAGGGCGAAGCCGGCGCCAAGGAAGCCGGAAAGATGCGCGCCGAGGGTAAGGAGTACGTCGTCAAGGACGGCGACGTGCTGAACTTCCTGTTCAACGTGTAACGCCGGACGAAAAGTCGGCGCTGGCGGGACGGCAACTCATGGCCTGCCGCGGCCGCAGGGCAGCGGAGCGAAGTCCGCCCCTCTCAAGCCGCGCCGCGCTGGCCTGGCCGTGCCTCGCTGGAAACGCGCGCCGAAACGTCGGCGATCATCCATATCCTGTGCCTGATCCCCGCCGGCATCTTGTGCCCGGTGAACTCCGCCCAGAACTCGATGCCGTCAGCGCGCCGCAGGCGATACCTGCCTTGCACCGGCGCGCCGTGCTCCAGCGCCGCTTCGCTGTCGGCGAGGAACTTGCTGCCCTCCGCCGCGTTGGCGAAATGGTTGTCCAGGCGTGATGCGGTGAGATCCTGTATGCGGCGGCCGAGCAACTCGGCGAGCCGCATGTTGCACTTGACGATGTGCTTGCCGTCGAGCACGGCAATCCCCATCGGTGAGTAATCGAAGATTGCCTGCTGCTCGGCCAGCGCCGATTCCGCATCCGTGCAGCGATTGAACATGCGGCTGGCGGATTGGTGGAGGGTGCGCTGCACGACGATGAACACGGCGATGCAGCAGGCCGCAGCGGTGATCGGCCATTGCGCCTGCTGCCCCAGGGTAGTGACGTAATGGACGATGGCCGGGCCCAGCACGGGAACGATGAAAAACCAGAACGTGAGATTGCTCTGGGCGACGAAGACCGAGCCGGTGAAGGCGGTGATCACCACCATCAGCGCAACGAACATCTGCGCATCCGGATGCGTCGCCGGCGGATACAGCGGACCGAACAGCGCCCCCCAGCCCAGGCCGCTGACGCAGGCGCCGAAAGCGACCGCCCATTCCCAGCGATATATGGTCTCGCTCGGCCGCTCCACCCGGCGGAACAGGTGCCAGATGCCGGCACGCAATGCCAGCACCGAAAGCATGTAGGCCGTCCACAGCTTGAGCGTATCCAGCGGGACCGTGCCGAACAGCACCAGGAAGCACAGGAAAATGCCGATGAGCGTAACGATGACGGTCGACGGCAGGCGGTCGAACAGCGAGCCGACGCGGCGCACTTTGGCTTCGGCGCTGAGCTTCTGCGAAAAAAAGGCTTTCATCCCGGGATCCTGCCGGCAATGCCTGGATTGGCGGGCCTGCCTGCCGGCTCAACCGGCGGCTGACTGTCCGGCGGCGATGTCCGCGCGTACCGTGTCCATGTCCAGCGCCATGGCTTGCTCGATCAACTGTTCGAAGGCGGCTGCGGGCAAAGCGCCGGCCTCCGAATAAATGATGATCTGGTCGCGAAACACCATCAGAGTGGGAATGGAGCGGATGTTGAACGCGGCAGCTATTTCCTGCTCTTCCTCGGTATTCACCTTGGCGAAGACGACGTCGGGCCTTTTCTCCGAGGCAGCCTCGAAGGTCGGCGCAAACCCGCGGCAGGGTGCGCACCAGGGCGCCCAGAAATCGATGACCAGATTGGCGTTGTCGTTGATCGTCTGTTGGAAATTCGCGGCGTTGAGTTCCAGCGTGGCCATGGGCGGCTCCCTGATTGAAATGTTACGAATCCTACCGTTTTGTCGCGCGGCGTGCTATCACTATGCCCGATGATTGATTCCGCTCCGCCTTATCGCGGCCGCTTCGCGCCATCGCCCACCGGCCCCCTGCATTTCGGCTCGCTGGTGGCGGCTGTCGGCTCCTTCCTCGAGGCCAGGACCAGGGGCGGTGCATGGCTGCTGCGCATCGAGGATGTCGATGCGCCGCGCTGCTCCGCCGCCGCTGCCGCCGACATCCTGCGCACGCTGGAGGCATGCGGTTTTTCCTGGGACGGCGAGGTGGTCCGGCAGAGTCGACGCACCGAGGCATATGCCGCAGCGCTGGAGAGGTTGAAGTTTGGCGGTCGCGTATTCTCCTGCGCCTGCACGCGCAAGGAACTTGCCGATTCCGCCATCGCGCCCGATGGCGCTTCCATCTATCCGGGCACCTGCCGGCAGGGCCTTGCCGCAGGGCGGTCGGCCCGTGCCTGGCGCCTGCGGGTGGGGGACGCCCGCGCCGGCTTCGACGATGCGATACAGGGCCGCGTAGACAGCGACCTGTCCCTTGATGCAGGTGACTTCATCCTGTTGCGCGCCGACGGATTGTTCGCCTACCAGCTTGCCGTGGTGGTCGACGATGCCGACGCCGGCATCACGCATGTCGTGCGCGGTGCCGACCTGCTAACCTCGACCGCGCGCCAGATATTTTTGCAGCAATGCCTCGGCCTGCCGACGCCGTGCTACGCCCACCTGCCGGTGGCAGTCAATGCCGCCGGCGAAAAGCTGTCGAAACAGACGCGCGCGGCGGCGGTGGATGCGTCGCAACCCGGCCCGGCGCTGTTTGCGGCACTCGAATTTCTCGGCCAGCAGCCGCCGCCGGAATTGTCCGGCGCGAGCCCGGGCGAACTGTGGACCTGGGCCACCCGCCACTGGCGGCTCGAACGGGTGCCGCGCGGCCCGCTTTGTCCGGCGCCGGGCAGTGGGATAATCGTGCCATGAATCGGGAGCAGCCATGATCGTCGATGATGTTGCCGGCCTGCGCCGGGTATTGCAGGACAATCGCGTGATCGCCGTGGTCGGGCTGTCGCCGAACTGGAACCGGCCGAGTTATTTCGCCGCCAAGTACATGCTGGAACACGGCTACACCGTGATCCCGGTGAACCCCGGGGCGACGGAAATCCTCGGCCAGAAATGCTATCCGGACCTCGCCGCGATTCCGCTCAAGGTGGATATGGTCGACGTGTTTCGCAAGGCGCAGGATGCCGGGCCGATTGCCGGCGAAGCGATACGCATCGGCGCCAAATGCCTCTGGCTGCAACTGGGCGTGATCAACGCAGAAGCGGCCGAAAGCGCCGCTGCTGCCGGGTTGGATGTGGTGATGGACCGCTGCGTAAAGATCGAATACGCGCGGCTGTTCGGCGGCCTCAATTACGCCGGAGTGAATACCCGGATCATCTCCGCCAAGCGCCCGCCCTGTCCGCCGCTGATGGGCTGATGGTTCAGCGTCCCTGCACGCTGCCCCACAGCAGCTTGTGCAGCTGCAGCTGGAAGCGCAGCGGCAGGCGGTCGTCGAGAATCCATTGCGCCAGGAGTGCCGGATCGAGCTGTCCCTGCACGGGTGAAAACAGTACCGGGCAGCGTTCGAAAAGTCGGTGCTGGCGACACGCCGATACCGCCCAATCGTAATCCTCGCGCGAAGCGAGAACGAACTTCAGCTCGTCGTGCCCGGTCAGCAGGCCGAGATTTTCCCAGCGGTTCCTTTCGTGCTCGCCCGAACCCGGCGCCTTGAGGTCGACGATGCGTGCAACGCGCGGATCGACGCCGCCGATGTCG
>CAIZHL010000474.1 GCA_903932755.1 uncultured beta proteobacterium | reverse complement strand
TCTTCCCGGCGACCCAGTAGGTGCCCTTGTGGGTCTTGCCTTGATACTCGCAGGTGACAGGATGGCGTGGCAGTGGCTTTCGTTCCATGGGGCCATTATCGACGCAGATGCCAATCCGTAGGCACCAAAAAAAAAGCCCCACCCGGTCAAGGGCGAGGCGTCATAGGAACTGCGTGCATTAAACCCACCAAAGTTTCCCACCGAAGTGGAAGCGCTTTGGCACAGTCATTTTCACGAAGACTGTTGAATAGGTAGTAACCCCAGTCGTCTGCACAGCTCTAATGTGAGTCCTGCTTGGTTCATCGAATAGAAATGCAGGCCGGGCGCGCCGCGTTCGATCAGGCGCTGGCAGAGTTCCGTCACCACGTCGAGGCCGAAGGCGCGGATCGATTCGGCGTCGTCGCCGAAGCTTTCGAACTTGCGCCGCATCCAGCGCGGGATCTCGGCACCGCAGGCGTCGGAAAAGCGCGCCAACTTGGAAAAGCTGGCGATCGGCATGATGCCGGGAATGATCGGCACCGTGATGCCCAGCGCCCTTGCCTGGGTGACGAAATGCTCGTAGGAATCGGCGTTGTAGAAGTACTGGGTGATGGCCGAACTGGCGCCGGCATCAACCTTGCGCTTGAAATTCAGCAGGTCGTCGCGCGGGCTCCTGGCCTGCGGATGCCACTCCGGATAGGCGGCCACTTCGATGTGGAAGCGGTCGCCGGTCTCGGCGCGGATGAACTCCACCAGTTCGTTGGCATAGCGGAATTCGCCGGCGTCGGCCATGCCGGAGGGCAGGTCGCCGCGCAGGGCGACGATGCGGCGGATGCCGCGTTCGGCAAATGTCGCCAGCATCTCGCGCACGCCGTCGCGGCTGGAGCCGATGCACGACAGGTGTGGCGCGGCGGAGTGTCCCTGGGCGGCGATTTCCATCACCGTGGCCAGGGTGCGGTCGCGCGTCGAGCCGCCGGCGCCGTAGGTGACGGAAAAGAACTCGGGCTTCAGGGCGGCAAGCCGGGTCACGGTGCTGCGCAGCTTCTCCATGCCCTCGTCGGTCTGCGGCGGGAAGAACTCGATGGATACTTCAAGATTCATACTGGATTCCTGGATGTTTTACGTTCACAACCGTCACGGCCTGGAAGCACCCGGCAAGAGTCGCGTCAGCAGCCATGAAATCACGCTGTAGAGCGTCGAGCCGATGACGCCGGCCAGGAAGCTGTCCACCACGAAGCCGTCGAGCAGCTTCGCCGCCAGCAGAAACATCAGGCCGTTGATGACGAAGATGAACAGGCCCAGCGTCAGCAGCGTGACCGGCAGGGTCAGCAGCAGCAACACGGGCCGGATCAAGGCGTTGATCAGGCCCAGCACCACCGCCACCCACAATGCAGTCGCGAAACTCGCGACATGAATCGAGGGCAGCAGCCAGGGCAGGGCCAGCAGCGCCAGGGCGTTGATCAGCCAGACAGCGAGCAGGCGCATGCAGCTTTGCTTGTGCCGACGGCCCGTGTTTCAGGGCTCAATACCGGTACTGGTTGGTCTTGTACGGCCCGGCCTTGGAGACGCCGATGTAGGCCGCCTGCTGGTCGGTCAGTTCCGACAGCTGCGCGTTCAGCTTCTTCAGCTGCAGGCGCGCGACCTTCTCGTCCAGATGCTTGGGCAGAGTGTAGACGCCCACCGGGTAGTCGGCATTACGCGTGAACAACTCGATCTGCGCGATGGTCTGGTTGGCAAACGACGAGGACATCACATACGACGGATGGCCTGTACCGCAACCCAGATTTACCAGGCGACCCTTGGCCAGCAGGATGATCCGCTTGCCGTCGGGGAAGATGATGTGGTCGACCTGCGGCTTGATTTCTTCCCACTGGTACTTCTCGACCGAGGCGACATCGATCTCGTTGTCGAAGTGACCGATGTTGCAGACGATGGCCTGGTCCTTCATTTTCGCCATGTGGTCGTGGGTGATGACGTGGAAGTTGCCGGTACAGGTGACGAAAATATCGGCCTTGTCGGCGGCATATTCCATGGTCACCACGCGGTAGCCTTCCATCGCCGCCTGCAGCGCGCAGATCGGATCGATTTCGGTGACCCAGACCTGCGCCGACAGTGCGCGCATGGCCTGCGCCGAGCCCTTGCCGACGTCGCCATAACCGGCGATCAGGGCCACCTTGCCGGCGATCATGACGTCGGTGGCGCTCTTGATGCCGTCGACCAGCGACGAGCGAGGTGGCGGCAT
>CAIZHL010000473.1 GCA_903932755.1 uncultured beta proteobacterium | reverse complement strand
TTCAATCCGGCGGCAAAGCCGCCCATCTTCTCCGCCGTGGTCGCCTCGGCGCGCCGGTTGGCATCGTTCAGCGCCGCGGCGATCAGGTCTTCCAGCATTTCCTTGTCATCCATCACCGAGGGATCGATGGTGACGCGCTTGACGTCGTGCTTGCAGGTCATGACCACTTTCACGGCGCCGGCGCCGGACTGGCCTTCGACTTCGATCTGCGCCAGTTGCTCCTGCGCCTTCTCCATGTTGGCCTGCATCTGCTGGGCCTGCTTCATCAATCCGGCTATGCCACCCTTCATCATTTTTCCTGCACTCCTTAAACGGGTTTGATCGTCGATTCGTCGATGCTGGCATCGAACAGGTCCACCACATCGCGCACGAAGGGATCCTTTTCGATCGAGGCGATGGCGCGGTCCTGCCGCTCGCGCTGCGCGTTGCGGCTCCGCTCGGCCGGGGTTTCGGTCGCCACTTCAGCCACGTCGATTTCCAGACGCAAGGGCCGGCCGTAGCAAGCCTGCAACTCTGCCTGCAGCTTGTCCTGCTGGATCTTGCCGAGCAGATGTTTGTGCACGGGCGCCAGGCGCAAACGGATGGCCGACTCGCTGCGTTCCGACACCTCGCAGTGCTGCGCCAGTTGTTTGACCATGCCGGCCAGCGGCAAGCGGGCCACCAGTGCATGCCAGTCCTCGTCGGCTGCCGCACCGGCGGCGGCTGCGGGTGCAGGTGCGGCTGCCGGAGGAGGAAAAGTCGGCGCCGGCGGGACGGCGACGGCGGGCCTGGCCGTCGCGCTTGTCACGCCGGGCGCGACAGCGGGTGCCGCAGCAGCTGCCCCCGGGCGCACCGACGCCGCCACCGCGGGCCTGGCCGCCGGCGCGGCAGCCGCTTTGGCAACTCCGCTGCGCCCGGGGGCGAAGGCGTGCAAGCGCAGCAGGGTCATGACGAAGCCGGTGTAATCGTCCGGCGCCAGCGAGAGTTCGTCCCGGCCGTGCACCGCGATCTGGTAAGCCAGTTGCAGGTATTCGGCATCAAGCGTCCCGGCATAGGCCGTCAGGCGTGTGCGTTCGGCGTCGTCGAGCAGGGCTTCCGGCGCGAACTGGGCCAGAGCGATGCGATGGAACAGCGTCGCCAGTTCCTGCAGGCCGCCGTCGAAGGACAGACTGCGCGCATCCATCAGTTTCGCCACGTCCAGCATGGCCTGCACGTCCTGCGCCACCAGACCGTCGAGCAGCGCAAACAGGTGTTCGTCGCCGACCGTGCCGAGCATGGCGCGCACGCCCTCGTCTTCGACCTTGCCCGCGCCGTGGGCGATGGCCTGGTCGAGTAGCGACAGCGCATCGCGCATGCTGCCCGCTGCGCCCTTGGCCAGATGGCGCAGGGCCGCCGGCTCAAAGGCCACGCCCTCGGCCTCCAGCACGCGCGACAGGTGGTCGACGATATGCGTCAGCGGCATCTGCTTGAGGTTGAACTGCAGGCAGCGCGAGAGCACCGTGACCGGAATTTTCTGCGGATCGGTGGTGGCGAGGATGAACTTGACGTGCTCCGGCGGTTCTTCCAGCGTCTTCAGCATGGCGTTGAAGGCGTGCCCGGAAAGCTGGTGCACTTCGTCGATGACATAGACCTTGTAGCGGCCGCTGGTCGGTGCGTAAGTGGCACGCTCCAGCAACTGGGTCATGTCGTCCACCCCGCGGTTCGAGGCGGCATCGAGTTCGATGTAATCGATGAAGCGTCCGCCGTCGATCTCGGTACAGGCCCCGCAGACACCGCAGGGTGTGGAGCTGACGCCGGCTTCGCAGTTCAGGGCCTTGGCCATGATGCGCGCCAGCGTGGTCTTGCCGACACCGCGGGTGCCGGTGAACAGATAGGCGTGGTGCAGGCGGTTCTGGTCCAGCGCATGCGTCAGGGCGCGCACCACGTGTTCCTGCCCGACCAGGGTGGAGAAAGACTTGGGGCGCCATTTGCGGGCAAGGACCTGATAGCTCATGCGACGATTTTATCAGGCCCGTCAACGCAAACGGGGCAGCCCGTCGCGGACGGCTGCCCCTTTGTCGCGCAATCAGACCGTCGCCTGCTGCGCCGGCGTCAGCTCTTGCTTGGCGCCGCCGCCGGCTGGCCCTGGCGCGGCCCGCCACGCCCGCCGCCACGCTGGTGGCGCTCGGACATGCTGAAACTCTTGTCGGCCGTCGCTTTCTGCTCCGGCGTCAATGCGGCGTAGAGGCGATTAAAGGATTCATGCACCGACGTCATTCCGGCGAGGCGGTCCTTCATCATGGCCTGCATCTGTGCCATGCGCTCCGGCGCGGAAACCGGCTTGTCGCTCTGCATGGACTGCATGGCCTGCATGCCCTTGCCCGCCTGCGCCTTGGATTGCTCGGCAAATGCCTGCCAGAGCGGTTCCTGTTGTCCGGTGAGTTTGAGTTCGCCCTTGAGCCGGGTCAGACGCTGCTCGGCGCGTGCGCCGGGCTCCATCATGCCGCGTTGCATCGAGGCGCCTTTCATGCCCGGCTTGCCATCGGGGTTGCAGCCCGTGCCCTGCGCATGGGCGACGCCAAACCAGGCCGCGCTGGCCGCAATAAAGCCGGCAATTATTTTTCGATTCAGATTCATGGTGTGCTCCTGTGGTAAATGCCTCATGGCAGGACGCATTTGACCCTCCC
>CAIZHL010000472.1 GCA_903932755.1 uncultured beta proteobacterium | reverse complement strand
TGTCCTTGTTCATGCGATCGAGGAACAGGATGCCCGGCTCGGCGTGATCGTAGGTGGAGCGCATGATCTGCTCCCACAGGTCACGGGCGCGCACCTTGCGATAGACCCACATGCTGTCGCCACGCTGGTAGGCGCCGGCGGCCTTGATATCGGCCGAGGGTGTGGCGCGATGCGTCAGTTCAATGTCGCCGTCGGCCTCCACCGCCTGCATGAAGGGATCGGTGACGCCGACCGAGATGTTGAAGTTGGTCAGGTCGCCGGCATCCTTGGCGTGGATGAATTCTTCGATGTCCGGATGGTCGCAGCGCAGGACGCCCATCTGCGCGCCGCGGCGGCTGCCGGCGGATTCGACGGTCTCGCAGGAGCGGTCGAAGACGCGCATGTAGGAGACGGGGCCGGAAGCGCGCGACTGGGTGCCCTTGACGTGGGCGCCGATCGGACGGATCGAGGAGAAGTCATAGCCGACGCCGCCGCCGCGGCGCATGGTTTCGGCGGCTTGCAGCAGCGCGGTGTAAATGCCGGGGCGGCCGTCGACGATTTCCGAGATCGAATCGCCTACCGGCTGCACGAAGCAGTTGATCAGCGTGGCGCACAGATCGGTGCCGGCGGCCGAGTTGATGCGGCCGGCTGGAACGAAGCCGTTTTCCTGGGCTTCGAGGAAGCGTGCTTCCCAAAAGGCGCGCTTGTCCTCGGCTTCGATCGAGGCCAGGGCGCGGGCAACGCGGGCGCGCACGTCGCGCACGTCGCGCTCGGTTCCCTTGGCGTACTTTTCGATCAGCACTTCCCCTGAAATTTCCTGGGGGAGGGGCAGGTCCATCTGCCCGGTGTGCTCGTAATTGGTTGTTTCCTCAGTATTATTGTTGATGGTAGTCATGGTCTCTTCCGAAGGCTGTGTCCGTTTAAGTGTCCAGTGAGCGCCGAAGCATACCTCCGGCTCCCGATCGTGAAAAGCAGAAAATTTTTAACACAATAGAAACAATTACTTAAAAAATGCTCTAGTGCAGGTGATGGGTACGCCCTACTAGATATAGTATGTTTTACAGCGTCGAAATGGGAAGAAAAACAGCGGGATGGCGCTTCTTTTCAAGACTTGGCTTGAGCGCGTTTTTCAGGTTTTTGGGCCGCTTTTTGCTAGGACGGCAACGGCCTCCCCTGTCAAGGGGGTTGACATGCTTGATACGACTGGGATTTCGTCGAAGCGCCCGCTCAGGCGATGAGTTGCGCCGTGTGCCGGGCGATAATCCACTCTTCGTTCGTGGGTATGACGCAGGCCGTAATCCGGCTCCCGGCGGCGGAAATTTTTGTCGTGTTGGCGGCGTTGGCGGCGGAATCCAGGGTCAATCCGAGCCAGCCAAGCTGCGCGCAGACCTGTTCGCGGATCGGGGCACCATGCTCGCCGATGCCGCCGGTGAATACCAGCGCATCGAGCCCGCCGAGGGCGGCCGCCAGCGAGCCGATTTCGCGCACGATGCGGTAGCAGAACAGGTCGATCGCCTGGCGCGCCTCGGGCGCCGACGATTCCAGCAACACGCGCATGTCGCCGCTGATGCCGGAGACGCCGAGCAGGCCGGATTCCTTGTAGAGCAGATTGGTCAGGGCCTTGCTGTCCATCTTCAGGTAGTCCATCAGGTAGAGCAGCACGCCGGGATCGAGGTTGCCGGTGCGGGTGCCCATCATCAGGCCGTCGACGGCGGTGAAGCCCATGGTCGAGGCCTGGCTCTTCAGATCCTTCATGCCGCACATCGAGGCGCCGTTGCCGAGGTGGGCGACGATGACGCGGCCGCGGGCGACGCCGGGGTCGAGGTGCTGCGGCAGCGCCTCGGCGATGTATTCGTAGGACAGGCCGTGAAAGCCGTAGCGGCGCACGCCTTGCGCGGTGATGGCGCGCGGCAGGGCGAAGAGTTGCGCCACGTCAGGCTGGCTGCGGTGGAAGGCGGTATCGAAGCAGGCGACCTGCGGTATGTCGGGCAGGGCGGCGGTCAGGGCGTCGACGCCGGCGAGGTTGTGCGGCTGGTGCAGAGGCGCCAGCGGCGTGAAGCCGCGCAGGGTGGCGACCATGGTGCTGTCGAGCACCACCGGCTGCGAGAACTTTTCGGCGCCGTGCACGACGCGATGGCCGACGCCGGCAATGTGCCAGCCGCCGTCACTGCCGCGCAGGCGATCCACCAGCAGGGCCAGCGCCGCCGCGTGCGGGGATTGCGCCTTGCCGTCGAGATCGATGTCGATGTCCGTCGTGACCTGCCCGCGCGCATCCTTGACCTTGAGGTGCGCGGGCTGGCCGCCGGCGGCGCCGATGCCATCGAACTGGCCGACGAGCTCCGGCTTGCGGGGGATTTCCGCCCGGCGCGCGAAGAGGGCGAACTTGATCGAGGAGGAACCGGCATTAAGGGTCAGGATCGCATCGGCCACGGCTGTCTGTCCTCAGGCTTTTTTGCGTTTTGCGTGCGCCATCACCATCGCCACCGCGGTGGAGGCGGTGCGGGTTTCGGCGGAGTCGGCGCGGCTGGTCAGCACGATCGGCACCCGGGCGCCGAGCACGATGCCCGAGGTCAGCGCATCGGCCAGGTATTCCAGCTGCTTGGCCAGCATGTTGCCCGATTCGATGTCGGGCACCAGCAGGATGTCGGCCTGGCCGGCCACCGCCGATTTGATGCCCTTGGTGCGCGCGGCGACCAGGGAGATGGCGTTGTCGAAGGCCAGCGGGCCGTCGAGCAGGCCGCCGGTGATCTGGCCGCGGTCGGCCATCTTGCACAGGGCGGCGGCGTCGAGCGTGGCCTGCATCTTGAGGTTCACGGTTTCCACGGCGGCGAGGATCGCCACCTTGGGATCGGCGATCTTCAGCATGCGCGCCAGGTCGATGGCGTTCTGCACGATGTCGACCTTGGTTTCCAGGTCGGGCGCGACGTTCACCGCCGCGTCGGTGATGAACAGCAGGCGCGGATAGGTAGGCACGTCCATCAGGAAGACATGGCTGATGCGCCTTGCGGTGCGCAGCCCGGTGGCCTTGTCCACCACTTCGCTCATCAGATCGTCGGTGTGCAGCGAACCCTTCATCAGCGCCAGATC
>CAIZHL010000471.1 GCA_903932755.1 uncultured beta proteobacterium | reverse complement strand
TCGTGGTCGACGGCAAGGGCATGAAGATGTCCAAGTCGAAGGGCAACGTGGTCGCGCCGCAGAAGATTTCCGACACGCTGGGCGCCGAGATCCTGCGCCTGTGGGTGGCCAGCACCGATTACTCGGGTGAGCTGTCGATCGACGAAAAGACCATCCTGCCGCGCGTGGTCGAGGTCTATCGCCGCTTGCGTAACACGTTGCGTTTCCTGCTCGCCAACACCGCCGACTTCGATCCGGCGACGCAGATGCTGCCGCCCACAGAATGGCTGGAATCCGACCGCTACGCCCTGGCCCTGACGCGGGCTTTGCAGGCGCAGTGCACGGCGGACTACGCGCGCTTCGAATTCCACAAGGTGGTGCAGGGCCTGATGAACTTCTGCTCGGAGGACCTCGGCGCCTTTTACCTCGACATCCTCAAGGATCGCCTCTACACCGCGGCGGAAAACTCCCGCGCGCGGCGCTCGGCACAAAGCGCGCTGTGGCACATCCTGCAAACCGTGACGCGACTCATGGCGCCGGTGCTCAGCTTCACCGCCGAGGAAATCTGGACAACATTGAAACAGGGCGACAGCGTGATGCTGTCCACCTGGCACCAACTGCCGGAGCAGGCCGAAGAGTCGGCGCTGGTCGCACGGTGGCAGGCGATACGCGCGCTGCGCGCCGACGTCGCCCGGGTGCTTGAGGAACTGCGCTCTGCAGGCAAGATCGGTTCCTCGCTGCAGGCCGAAGTCAGCCTGAGCGTGGCGCCGGATACCTACGACCTGCTGGCCGCGCTGGGCGAGGACCTGAAGTTCGTCCTCATCTGCTCGAAGGTGACGCTTGAAAAAGTCGGCGCTGGCGACACGGCGATTTCGGCGACGGCCAGCCCCCACGCCAAGTGCGGGCGTTGCTGGCACTGGCGCGAGGATGTCGGCCGCGATGCCGACCACCCCGAACTTTGCGGCCGCTGTACGTCCAACCTGTTCGGCGCCGGCGAGGCGCGCGAGATTGCCTAGGCTCGCGCGCTGGCTGGCGCTGGCGACTTTCGTAGTGCTGCTCGACCAGGCCAGCAAGGCCTGGGTGCTGGGGAGCTTTCGCCTCATGGAGAGCCAGAGCGTGACCTCCTTCTTCAACCTCGTCCTGGTCTACAACTCGGGCGCCGCCTTCAGCTTCCTGGCCGGCGCCGGTGGCTGGCAGAAGTGGTTCTTCGTCGTCCTCGCGCTGGGCATTTCGGCCTGGCTGTTGACCATGCTGCGCCACCACGCGCAGGAACGTTTGCTGCCAACTTCCTTGTCGCTGATCCTGGGCGGCGCCATCGGCAACGTGATCGACCGCCTGCGTTTCGACGCCGTGGTCGACTTCCTCGATTTTCACCTGGCGGGCTATCATTGGCCGGCCTTCAACGTGGCCGATTCGGCCATCACCGTCGGCGTGGTGCTGATGCTCTGGCATCAGTTCCGCTACGGCAAGGAAACTGAAACGGGCACCCCATGACCGAGACCGTACGCGCCGGCAACCTGATCACCCTGCACTACCGTGTCGCCACCGGCGACGACACGGAACTGGTGAGCACTTTCGATTCGACGCCTGCCACCCTGCAACTGGGCAGTGGCGAACTGGCGGCTCCGCTGGAACATTGCCTGATCGGCGTCAATGTCGGCGAACGCCACGTGTTCCTGCTCGATGCCGACCAGGCCTTCGGCGCACACAATCCGCAACTGACCCAGCGCATGGCGCGCACCGCGCTGCCGCCCGATTCAAGCCCTGAATTGCACGGCCTGATCCAGTTCGCTGCGCCCAACGGCGATAAATTCACCGGCATCGTGCGCGAACTGGATGACGAAGCGGTGCTGGTCGATTTCAACCATCCGCTGGCCGGCGAGCCAGTTCGTTTTGAAGTCGAAATCATAGGGATACTGTAATGCAGATCATTCTGGCCAATCCCCGCGGCTTTTGCGCCGGCGTCGAGCGTGCGATCGCCATCGTCGAGCGCGCGCTGGAGAAATTCGGCGCGCCGATCTACGTGCGTCATGAGGTGGTGCACAACCGCTACGTGGTCGATGGCCTCAAGGCCAAGGGCGCCGTTTTCGTCGAGGAGTTGTCCGAGGTGCCGGACGGTGCCACGGTCATTTTCAGCGCCCACGGCGTACCGCAGTCCGTGCGCATCGAGGCGGACAAGCGTGGCCTGAAAGTATTCGATGCCACCTGCCCGCTGGTGACCAAGGTGCATCTCGAAGTGGCCCGCCTGCACAAGCAGGGTTACGAGGTCGTCATGATCGGCCACAAGGGGCACCCGGAAGTCGAGGGCACCATGGGCCAGGCCACCGGGCCCATGTCCCTGGTGGAAAATGTCGCCGACGTGGCGAAGCTGAAAGTCGGCGCTGGCGATACGGCGCCGCTGGCCTACGTCACGCAAACCACCCTGTCGGTCGACGACGCGAGGTTGATCGTGCAAGCGCTGACGGCCCGCTTTCCGAAGATCGTCGGGCCGCGCAAGGACGACATCTGCTATGCCACGCAAAACCGCCAGGATGCGGTCAAGGCCATGGCCGGCAAGGTCGATGTCGTCATCGTCGTCGGCTCGAAGAACAGTTCGAACTCCAACCGCCTGCGCGAAGTGGCGGCGATCGGCGGCATTCCCGCTTACCTGGTTGATGGCGCGGAGCAGATCGACCCCGCGTGGCTGGGCGCCAATGCGCGTGTTGGCGTCACGGCCGGCGCTTCGGCGCCGGAGATACTGGTCAATGGTGTCGTCGACAGGGTCAGGTCCCTGGGTGCCGAAAGCGTGGAAACGCTGGACGGCGCGGCCGAGAACGTGAACTTCCCCTTGCCGAAGGAATTGCTGGCCTGATTGGGGCCGTGGCGCAAGGCGGGAAGTGCGGGCCGCGTTGCCACGGGTCCGGACCAGCAGGTATAATTCGCGACCTTTCAGGACGCTGTTGTAGCTCAGTTGGTAGAGCAACTGATTCGTAATCAGTAGGTCGCCAGTTCGATTCCGGCCAACAGCACCAATTCATCGGGCCTGCCTCCTGTTCGGAGGCAGGCCTTGTTTTTTTGGGGACGCGCATGCAGATCAAGGACAGTGTTTTCATCATCACCGGCGGGGCTTCGGGTCTCGGCGCAGGCACCGGGCGGATGCTGGTGGAGCAGGGCGGCAAAGTGGTGCTGGCCGATCTGAACGAAGCCGCCGGCAATGCATTGGCGGCGGAGCTGGGCGTCAACGCGCGCTTTGTCACCACCAACGTCGCCGACGAGGCCAGCGCAAAGGCGTGTGTCGCCGCTGCGCTGGCGGCTTTCGGCGGACTGCATGGCCTCGTCAATTGCGCCGGCATTGCGCCGGCCGAGAAGGTGCTGGGACGCAATGGCCCGCATTCGCTGGACGTCTTCGCCAAGACCGTGACGGTGAACCTGGTCGGTAGTTTCAACATGATCCGTCTGGCGTCCGAGGCGATGAGCCAGGGCACGCCGAACGCGGCGGGTGAGCGCGGCGTGATCGTCAGCACGGCATCGGTCGCGGCCTACGATGGGCAGATCGGCCAGGCGGCGTATGCGGCTTCGAAGGGCGGCGTGGTCGGCATGACGCTGCCGATCGCGCGCGAACTGGCGCGCTTCGGCATCCGCGTCATGACGATCGCTCCCGGAATTTTCGAAACGCCGATGCTGCTCGGCATGCCGCAGGAGGTGCAGGACGCCCTGGGCAAGATGGTGCCCTTCCCCTCGCGGCTGGGCAAGCCGGCCGAGTACGCGGCGCTGGTGCGGCACATCATCGAGAACGAAATGCTCAACGGCGAGGTGATCCGCCTCGATGGCGCCATCCGCATGGCGCCGAAGTAGGCGCGGCCTTGGCTGATCCGGCCTGACCATGGCCGCCACCGAGCCCTGTTACCACTGCGGGCTGCCGATTCCGTCAGGCGTCGATTTCAAGGTCGACATCGGCGGGCAGCAGCGCGAGATGTGCTGCGCCGGTTGCCAGGCAGTGGCACAGGCCATCGTCGCCAACGGCCTTGCGGATTACTACCGGCACCGCGATGCGCTGCCGGAAAGTCCGCGCGAGGCCTTGCCGCAGATCGTCGCTGACTTTGCCCTGTTCGACCATCCCGATGTGCAGAAGAACTTCGTGCGCCGGGCCGAGGGTCCGGCGGGGGAACATGAACAGGAAGCTGCGCTGATCCTCGAAGGCATTACTTGCGCCGCCTGCGTCTGGCTGAACGAATCGCATGTGCGCCGCCAGCCCGGCGTGACGTCCATCGACATCAACTACACCACGCGCCGCGCACGGGTGCGCTGGGACGAGCGGGTGACCAAGCTT
>CAIZHL010000470.1 GCA_903932755.1 uncultured beta proteobacterium | reverse complement strand
GCATGGACATCCGCGCCGAAAGGCTCGAGCGTGTTGCGGCAGGTCAGGTGGAAGTGCCTCGCATCTTCCTCGAAGCCGTAGTAGGGCGTGAGGTCCATGCCGCCGCCGAACCACCATACGGGCTCTTCTTCAGCTTTTTCGGCGACGAAGAAACGCACGTTCATGTGTGCGGTCGGGCAGTAGGGATTGCGCGGATGCAGCACCAGCGAGACGCCCATGGCTTCCCAGCGGCGGCCCGCGAGTTCGGGGCGGTGTGCCGTCGCCGAGGCCGGCATCTGTTCGCCTTTGACGTGGGAAAAATTGACACCGCCGCGCTCGAAGACCTTGCCGTCTTCGATCAGGCGAGATATCCCGCCGCCGCCCTGCGGCCGGTCCCAGGCATCGCGCAGGAAGGGCTGGCCTTCGACGCCTTCCAGTTCGGCGATGATGCGATCCTGCAGTCCGGTGAAATAGTCGCGGATGGTCGCGACGTCGAGCTGATTTTCAGGCATCGGGCAGCTTCATCGCCAAGACCTTCTGGCTCTGGCGCGCGCGGAATTCTTCGAGTTTCTTTGCCAGGGCGCGGCCGTAATCGTCGTTGGCCGTGGCGATGATGGCGATCGCCGTGAGTGCCGCATTCGCCGCGCCGGCCTCGCCGATGGCGAAGGTGGCAACCGGCACGCCTTTCGGCATCTGCACGATGGAGAGCAGGGAATCGAGGCCGTTGAGGTGCTTCGAGGGCACCGGCACGCCCAGCACCGGCACGATGGTTTTCGAGGCCAGCATGCCGGGCAGATGCGCCGCGCCGCCGGCGCCGGCGATGATGGCGCGCAGGTCGCGCTCCTGCGCCATGCCGGCATAGTCGAACAGCAAATCGGGGGTGCGGTGCGCCGAGACGACGCGCGCCTCGTAAGGCACGTCGAACTCCTTGAGCATGGCGGCGGCGGCCTGCATCACCGGCCAGTCCGATTCCGAGCCCATCACGATGCCGACCAGTGGTTTCATTTCGCGCACCTCATTTGCGTACGTTCAGCCGCTTCCAGCGTATTCGCCAGCAGCATGGTAATGGTCATCGGGCCGACGCCGCCGGGCACCGGGGTGATGGCGCCGGCGACTTCCTTCGCGGTTTCAAAATCGACGTCGCCGCAGAGCTTGCCCTCGGGTGTGCGATTGATGCCGACGTCGATCACAGTCGCACCGGGCTTGATCATGTCGCCGGTAATCATCTTCGCCCGGCCGACGGCGGCCACCAGGATGTCGGCGCGTTTGGTATGGAAGGCCAGGTCCCTCGATTGCGAATGGCAGATCGTCACGGTGCAGCTTTGCGCCAGCAGCAGCATGGCCATCGGCTTGCCGACGATGTTGCTGCGGCCGACGATGACGACTTCGGCGCCCTTCAGCGGCACGTTCGCGCTTTCCAGCATTTTCATCACGCCGTAGGGCGTGCAGGGGATGAAGCGCGGGTTGCCCTGCATCAGCGCGCCGACGTTCTCGGCATGGAAGCCGTCGACGTCCTTTTCGGGCGAAATCGCTTCGAGTACGGCTTCGGAATCGAAGTGCTTCGGCAGCGGCAGTTGCACCAGGATGCCATGCACCGTCGGATCGGCATTGAGTTCGGCGATGCGCGCGAACACGACCGCAGGATCGACGTCGGGCGCATACACGTCGCGCAGCGAGCGCATGCCGGCCTTCTCGCAGGCGGCGACCTTGTTGCGCACATACACGGCCGAGGCCGGATCTTCGCCGACCAGGATCACGGCGAGACAGGGTGTGATGCCCTTGGTCTTGAGGGCGGCGGCGCGTTCGGCGAGCTGGCCGCGAACTTCCGCGGAGAGGGCGTTGCCGTCGATGATTCGTGCAGTCATGGATGGGTTCGTTTCAGGTTGAACGGCTGGTTCAGGCAGGCGTCGCGGCCAGCTGCTTCGCCACGGCTTCGCGCCCGGCGGCAAAGGCCTGGCGGTTGGCCTCGACGACCTTTTCGCCCTTGCGCGCGAAGCGCTTGTCGATGCAGGCCAGCAGCACGTCCGGGGCAAAGGGCAGGTAATCGGCGATGGCGCCGAGCATCACGGTGTTGCCCAGCCGCACTTCGCCGAGGTCGCGGGCGATCGTCATGGCGTCGAAGGAGACCACGCGATGGCCGGCGGCGCGCATCTGTCCGGTCGGGTCCTCGGGATAATCGAAGAGGCCGAGTTCGACCACCGGCGGCACCAGCTTGGCGTTGTTCACCAGCGCCAGGCCGTCGGGCTTCAGGTAGTGCGACCAGCGCAGGGCTTCAGCGCCCTCGAAGCCGAGCAGCACCTGCACCGTGCCCGGTTCGATCTGCGGCGAGAGCACCTTGCGCCCGAAGCGCAGATGTGAGGTGACCACGCCGCCGCGCTGGGCCATGCCGGCGACTTCGGT
>CAIZHL010000469.1 GCA_903932755.1 uncultured beta proteobacterium | reverse complement strand
CGGACATTTCGTCGAGCAACTTGGGATTCAGCATGATTGTGGGGCTTGTTTCGGAAGTGGGGAAAGTCTAGCACAGCGAACTCGCTGACCCGATCAGGGGGAACACTGCACCAGCATGGTGCGACCCGCTTGCGTTTGGTGCGCGGCTTGGTGCGGTGCAACCGGCGTTTTCTCGATGAAGACTTGCATGTTGTTGATTGTAAATGGCTAAGCATACTGGCACGGTCCCTGCATTACAGCTGCTGTAATTTTTCAATTCTTATAAGGAGCTTCACCATGCACAAGACTCTCATCGCCGTCGCCGTTGCAGGCCTGTTTTCTGTTCCGACCGTCGTCATGGCCCAGGCTGCTGCGCCTGCCGCCGCGCCGGCCAGCCCGCACACCATCACCGGCAACCTGTCGATCACCTCGGACTACCGCTTCCGCGGCATCACTCAGACCTTCGAAAAGCCCGCGCTGCAGGGTGGCATCGATTACTCGCACGCGAGCGGTTTCTACCTGGGCAACTGGAATTCGAACGTCAGTTCCGGCGCCGGCTTCCCTGACGGCAACCTGGAAATGGATTTCTACGGCGGCTACAAGACCAGCTTCGGCGATGTCGGCGTTGATCTCGGCGCGATCTATTACTACTACCCGGGTTCCGAAGGTCGCGGCCTTGGCACTAAAGCCGATTCCGGCTCGGTAACCAACAAGGAAATCTACATCGGCGCGACCTGGAAGTTCCTCTCGGCCAAGTTCTACTACTCGCTCGACGACTACTTCTCGCTGCGCGGCGTCAATGCACTGGCCGTTTCGACGGGCAAGAGCACCAAGGGCACGACCTACTTGGATCTCGGCGCCAGTTATGACCTCGGCGACGGCTGGGGCATCAACGGCCACGTCGGCATGCTGAGCCTGGACAACGTCCATAACGGCGACTACACCGATTGGAAGATCGGCGTCACCAAGGACGTCAATGGCTGGGTCTTCGGCGCTGCTTACATCGACACCAATGCCGACGGCGATTGCAAGGGCGCAACGACTTACCAGCCCTACTGCTTCACTAACTCGAACTCGGACAACGGCGCCGGCGTAATCAACTTCGGCAGCAAGACCAAGGATGCCGGCGACGGCACCATCGTCATTTCGGTAAGCAAATCGTTCTAAGAAAAGCATTTGATCAATCCCGCCGGTGACCCGGCCGGCGTCGGCGGGATGCTTCAAAAATTTACCCAACCTCCTCAAATTCACAAAGGAATCAGCCATGAAACTCGTAACCGCCATCATCAAGCCGTTCAAGCTTGACGAGGTACGCGAGGCCCTCGCCGCCGTCGGCGTGCAGGGGATCACCGTTACCGAGGTCAAAGGGTTCGGCCGGCAGAAAGGTCACACCGAGCTCTATCGCGGCGCCGAATACGTCGTCGATTTTCTGCCCAAGGTCAAGGTCGAAGCCGCGATTCGCGACGAACTCCTCGACCAGGTCATCGAAACCATCGAAAAGGCAGCCAGCACCGGCAAGATCGGCGACGGCAAGATTTTCGTCTTCGACGTCGAACAAGTCATCCGCATCCGCACCGGCGAGACCGGTGAGGAAGCACTCTAAGCTCTCGGGAGACATGAAATGAGAAAGTATCTCGCCATTCTGCTGACGGCACTGACCGTCGGCATCGCAGGCGGCGCCTCCAGCGCCTGGGCCGCCGACGACAAACCTGCGGCTCCGGCTGCAGAAGCCGCTGCTCCTGCGGCTGCTGCTCCGGCTGCCGCTGCTCCTGCTGCGGCCGCTGCTGCCGCTCCTGCTGCTGCGCCTGCCGCGGCGCCGGCGCCGGTGCCCAATCGCGGCGACAATGCCTGGCTGCTGGTGGCCACGGCCTTCGTCATCCTGATGAGCATCCCCGGACTCGCGCTGTTCTACGGC
Source organism: uncultured beta proteobacterium (assembly GCA_903932755.1). GTDB lineage: Bacteria > Pseudomonadota > Gammaproteobacteria > Burkholderiales > Rhodocyclaceae > Sulfuritalea. The sequence goes on along the minus strand of CAIZHL010000469.1, from coordinate 629 downwards.
GGCCTGGTGCGCAGCAAGAACATGCTGTCGGTGCTTATGCAGGTGTTCGTCACCTTCTCCGTGATAAGCATACTGTGGGCCGTGTATGGCTACAGCGTGGCCTTCACAGAGGGCAACGCCTTCTTCGGCAGCCTCGACAAGCTGTTCCTCAAGGGCATTACGCCGGATTCGGCGGCCGCCACCTTCAGCAAGGGTGTCGTTATCTCCGAGTTCATCTTCGTCGCCTTCCAGGGCGCCTTCGCGGCCATCACCTGCGGCCTGATCGTCGGCGCCTTCGCCGAGCGCATCAAGTTCTCCGCGGTGCTGCTGTTCATGGTGCTGTGGTTCAGCTTCAGCTACCTGCCGATGACGCACATGGTCTGGTACTGGACCGGTCCGGATGCCTACACTACGGCGGAAGCCGCAGAGAAAGCCACGGCGACGGCGGGCTACCTGTTCCAGAAGGGCGCGCTCGACTTCGCCGGCGGTACGGTGGTGCATATCAACGCCGCGATCGCAGGCCTGGTCGGTGCCTACATGCTGGGCAAGCGCGTCGGCTACGGCAAGGACTCGATGGCCCCGCACTCGCTGACCATGACCATGATCGGCGCCTCGCTGCTGTGGTTCGGCTGGTTCGGCTTCAACGCCGG
>CAIZHL010000468.1 GCA_903932755.1 uncultured beta proteobacterium | reverse complement strand
TTCATGGCCGACAACTTCGATGCGATCCCGGAGGGCTTCGAGGACTACACCGGGTGATTGCCCTGCTCGACACCAACGCCTTCCTGCGCTGGGTGGAAGGCGACGACAAATTGTCGGCCAAGGCCAAAGGCTGCATCGCCAATCCGGACAACGAAATCCTGGTCAGCGTCGTCGTCGCCTGGGAGCTGGCGGTCAAGGCCGGCCAGGGCGGCATCAGGCTGGCGCAACCGGTGGGCCGTTACGTGGCGAGCCATATCGAGGCCAACGGCTTTCGCCTGCTTGGGCTAGAACTCGACGACATGACCGCCATCGAAACCCTGCCCCTGCATCACCGCGACCCCTTCGACCGCCTGCTGGTCGCGCAGGCGAAGAACCGCAAGTTGCCCGTGGTCAGTTCCGACCGGGCCTTTTCCGCCTACGGCGTCAAACGTATCTGGTAACCGACATGCAACAGACCGAAAACCTCAATATCGAAGCCTTCGAGCCGATGCCCACGCCCGAGGAAATCCACGGCCGCCTGCCGCTGTCGGAAACCGCCGCAGAGTCGGTGCTGGCGGGACGGCGCACGCTGGAGCGCATCCTCGACGGCTCGGACCCGCGCATCTTCGTCGTGGTCGGGCCCTGCTCGATCCATGATCCGGTGGCCGGCATCGATTACGCGCGGCGCCTGAAGAAACTTGCCGACGAAGTCGCCGGCACCATGCTGCTGGTGATGCGGGTGTATTTCGAGAAGCCGCGCACGGCGACCGGCTGGAAGGGCTACATCAACGATCCGCGCATGGACGATTCCTTCCACATCGAGGAAGGCTTGCAGAAGGGCCGCGAATTCCTGATTGCCGTCAACGAGATCGGGCTGCCGGCCGGCACCGAGGCGCTCGATCCGATCGCGCCGCAATACCTGGGCGACCTGATCGCCTGGACCGCGATCGGCGCGCGCACCTCCGAATCGCAGACCCACCGCGAGATGTCGTCGGGCTTGTCGACGCCGGTCGGCTTCAAGAACGGCACCGACGGTTCGCTCGACGCCGCCGTGAACGGCATCATTTCCGCATCCAGCCCGCACAGCTTCCTCGGCATCAACATGCAGGGCCGCTCCTGCGTGGTGCGCACCGCAGGCAACCGCTACGGCCACCTGGTGCTGCGCGGCGGCGGCGGACGGCCCAACTACGACACGGTCAGCGTCGCGCTGGCCGAGGCGGCGCTGGCGAAAGCCAAGCTGCCGCACAGCATCGTGGTCGATTGCTCCCACGCCAACAGCTACAAGAAGCCCGAACTGCAGCCGCTGGTGATGCACGATTGCATCAACCAGATCTGCGACCAGCGCAAGGCCGGCCACCGCTCCATCGTCGGCCTGATGATCGAGAGCTTCATCGAGGCCGGCAACCAGCCGATACCCGCCGACCTGTCGCAGCTGAAGTACGGCTGCTCGGTCACCGACGCCTGTGTCGACTGGCCGACCACCGAGAAAATGATCCGCGATGCCGATGCCGCGCTGCGCGGTGTCCTCCACAAACCAGCCTGAGATCCGCCATGAGCCTGATTCGCCCCTTCCGTGGTTTGCGCCCCGCCCCCGGCCAGGCCGACGCCGTCGCCGCGCCGCCTTATGATGTGCTTTCCAGCGACGAGGCGCGGGCACGCGCGACCGGCAAGCCCTGGTCCTTCCTGCACATTTCCAAGCCCGAAATCGACCTGCCGGCGAAGACCGACCCCTACGCGCCGGAGGTGTATGCCAAGGCGGC
>CAIZHL010000467.1 GCA_903932755.1 uncultured beta proteobacterium | reverse complement strand
GGGTACCGCGCATCGGCAACGGCCGCGCCGTAAACCAGCTGGCACCCATGATCGCGGCGACAAATGCGAGAATCACCGCCAGCAGAACTAACTTGAATGTACGCACGATGTCTTGAATAAGTAAAGGGCCGGCGCAATCTGCATCCTGGCCGCGATAATAACATTACAGAACCCTCAACCCGGACCCACCCAATGACCCAAGAATGGAATTCTTTCCTTGCCGCCCAAGGACTGGCGGAGGATGGCAGTTGCTTCGGCGGCGCCGCTGACGAACTGCAGGCGGCGAGCGAAAAAGCGGTGATCGCAGCCCTTGCCGACCAGGGACTGATCCGGGTCAGCGGCGTCGATTCGGCCAACTTTTTGCACAACCTGCTGACCAACGATATCAACGGCATCACGCCTGGCAACGCACGCTTTGCCGGCTTTTGCACGGCCAAAGGACGCCTGTTGGCCCTGCTGACGATCTGGCGCGAGGGCGATGATTTCCTGCTGATGCTGCCGCGCGACATCCTGCCCATGATTTTGAAAAAGCTGTCGATGTACGTGCTGCGCTCGAAGGTAAAGCTCAATGATGCGACGGCAGAGCGCGCACTGGTCGGCTATGCCAGCCCTGCCGGCGTCTCGCCAGCGCCGACTTTTCCCGACTTGCCGGCGCAATTGCCGCGCTTTGGCGTCGCTGCCATCGAAGGCGGGCAGGCGATCCGCCTGGATGGCACGCGCTGGCTGCTGTCGCTTGATCCGGCCACGGCGATTTCAAACTGGCAGCGGTTTGCGGCAACGGCACGACCGGTCGGCCTGGCGGCGTGGCAATGGCTGGAGATCGCCGCCGGCCAGCCGCGCGTGGTGGCAGCCACCCAGGAAGCCTTCGTGCCGCAGATGCTGAACATGGAACTGGCCGCGGTCGGCGGAGTGAGTTTCAGCAAGGGCTGCTATCCCGGTCAGGAAATCGTCGCTCGCACCCAGTATCTGGGCAAGGTCAAGCGGCGCACCTACCGCGCCAGGCTCGGCGCCGCCGTGACACCCGGCACGCATGTCTATGCCCCCGAAACCGGCGACCAGCATTGCGGTGCAATTGTCAGTTCGGCGCCCTCCCCGGCCGGCGGCTTCGAGTGCCTGGTCTGCGTCCAGATCGGCGCCGTCGAGGGCGGTGCAGTGCATGCCGGCGCCCCGACCGGCGAACGCCTCGAATTCCTGCCGCTGCCCTACGACCTGGCCTGAGGCCGTCGATGTGCCTGATTCTCGTCGCCTGGCAGGTGCATCCGTCCTACCCCCTGGTCGTGGCCGCCAATCGCGACGAGTACTTTGCCCGGCCGACGGAAGCCGCAGGATTCTGGAAAAACTCCCCGCAGGTACTGGCCGGACGTGATGGCGAGGCCGGCGGCACCTGGATGGGCATCACCCGTGGCGGGCGCTTCGCCGCCCTGACCAATTTTCGCGATCCCGCACAGAACCGCAGCGGCGCACCTTCGCGCGGCGCGCTGGTGGCGGATTTCCTCACGGGAAGCAGGCGACCGCAGGAGTATCTCGACGGCGTAGCCGCCCGCGGCAGCGCCTACAACGGCTACAACCTGCTGGCAGGCGACGGCGAAACCCTGTGGTGGTCGTCGAACATGGGCGGCGGGCCGCGGCAACTGGCGCCGGGCGTTTACGGCGTCTCGAACCATCTGCTGGATACGCCGTGGCCGAAAGTCGGCGCCGGCAAAACGGCGCTGGCGCAGGCGCTCGACCAATTGCCCGACGATCGGGCGTTGTTCACGCTGCTGCGTGACGATGGCATCCATCCGGACCAACACCTGCCGCAAACCGGGATTCCCCTCGACTGGGAACGTCTGTTGTCATCCGCCTTCGTCAGGTCGCCGGATTACGGCACGCGCGGTTCCACGGTGTTATGCATGGGCAAGGACGGCTGGATAAGCTTCGACGAGCAGACCTGGCTGCCCGGCGCAAAACCCGGCTGTCGGATGCGCTACAGGTTTAAGGATGCGTCGCCGGTGATATCGAGCGCAACGAGCCCTCCGGGAACCCCCCGCGAGGGGGGCGAAGGGGGGCGGGCCGGGCTTGCCCGCTCATGACAAGACGAAGCTGCGAGGGTTTCGTGATCTACGGGTGGCCATCGGAGCCACGAGCGTTAGCTTGAGCGCACCATGGTCCGGTGCGGAATGCCGGCTTCCATGAATTCCGGCCCCTCCTCGACGAAGCCGAAACGCCGGTAGAAGCCGCAGGCCTGCGTTTGCGCGTGCAAGGCCAGATGGCGCATGTTCCGACCGCCCGCCTCTTCCAGCACGCGTTCCAGCAGCGCACGGCCGACGCCCTTGCCGCGCCAGTCGGCCAGCACCGCCATGCGGCCGATGTGGCCGTCCGGCAGCAAACGCCCGGTGCCGATTGGGCCACCGTCGGAATCTGTGGCAACGACATGGCGGCTGACATCGTCGTGTTCGTCCATTTCGATCTCGCGCGGCACCGATTGCTCTTTGACGAACACCGTCTCGCGCACCAGGCCCGCCTGCGCCGCGAGTTCAGTCCAGGACCCGGCCTCGACGCCGAATTCGACGATGTCGACCGGCGTCCGTGGCGGAACCAGATCGAACAGTTCGATGATGTCGCTGTTCCTCATGCGCACGCAGCCGATCGAACCCGGCGCACCCATGGCTACGGTGTCGGGCGAGCCGTGCAGGTAGATGTAGCGACGCATGGTGTCGACTTCCCCGAGCCGGTTGCGTCCCGGCTCCTTGCCGGACAGCCACAGGATGCGTGTCAGGATCCAGTCGCGGCCGGGAAATTCTTCGGTCAACTGCGGCGTCCACACTTCCCCGGTCGGGCGGCGACGGACGAACACGGCATTCGCCGTAGCGCCAGCGCCGACTTTTGCCCGCACGATGTGGCGCCCGCGCGGCGTGCAATAGCTGCCGCTTTGCTCGCCGGCGCCGTTTTTGGCGGTCGATACGCTGTAGCGGCGCAACAGGGCGCCCTGCTCGTCGTGCAATTCCAGTGTTTGCTGCGGCAGGCTAATGCGGATGCGCATGCGGGAAGAGTTCACGCCGCCAGCGTGCGTCCGCGCCGTGCCGCGAAAAATCCCGACAGCAGGCCGCCGCATTCGTCGGCGAGCACTCCACCGGTGATTGCCGTATGGTGGTTGAGGCGGGGTTCGGCGAAGAGGTCGATCACACTGCCCGCCGCGCCGGTCTTCGGGTCGCGCGCGCCGAACACGACGCGCTCGACGCGCGCATGCATGATCGCGCCAGCGCACATGGCGCAGGGTTCCAGCGTGACGAACAAGGTGCTGCCCGGCAGCCGGTAATTGCCCAGGCGCGTGGCGGCATCGCGCAAGGCCATGATTTCGGCATGGGCGGTGGGATCGTGGCGGCCGATCGGCCGGTTGAAGCCGCGGCCGACCACTTCTCCGTCGATTACCACCAGCGCGCCGACCGGCACTTCACCGGCGGCGCCGGCTTCGCGTGCCAGGTCGAGCGCCAGTCCCATGAATTCATTGTCGTCCATGGGACCGATTATGGCATTGCCGGCGGGGTCCTTGCGGGGATCGCAGTGCTAGGCGTTCTTGCTGATCGCCCCTCCGGCATCGGCCAGCTGCGCCTGAGCCGCCGCCAGACGGGCAATCGGCACGCGCGGACCGGAGCATGACACGTAGGTCAGGCCGATCTTGTGGCAGAAATGGATCGACGCCGGATGACCGCCGTGCTCGCCGCAAATGCCGACCTTGAGTTCGGGATTTGTCTTGCGGCCCTCGCTCACGGCAAACTTCATCAACTCGCCGACACCCTTCTGGTCGAGTACTTCGAAGGGGTTGTCCTCGAGGATGCCCGTCTCGATGTAGGCCGGCAGGAACTTGTTTTCGGCGTCCTCGCGACTGAAGGAGAACGTCGCCTGCGTCAGGTCGTTGGTGCCGAAGCTGAAGAACTGGGCGTCCTCGGCCATGCGCCCGGCGCGCAGGCAGGCGCGGACCACCTCCAGCATGCTGCCGAACTTGACGCCGACGTTGATGCCGTGGGTGAGCTCGACCACCTTGTGGATGCGTTGCACGTAGCTGTGGATGCGCTTGAGTTCCTCAACGGTGGCCACCTGCGGCACCATGATCTCGGGATGGACCTCGATGCCCTCCTTGGCGCAAAGCGCGGCGGCTTCGAGGATCGCCTTGATCTGCATCTCGTAGATCTCGGGATAGGTAATCCCCAGACGCACGCCGCGATGCCCGAGCATGGGATTGACTTCGGACAGCGCCCTGACCTTTTTCAGCGTCTTTTCCTTCTTGTGGATGACGTCTTCCTCGAGGTGGTTGTCCTTGAACTCCTCCATGCCGCGACCGAGTTTGGTCAGGCCGTCGGCGTACTGCTGATAAAGACGCGGACTCAGCAGTTTCAGGGTCTCCGGCAGTTCCTCGACCGCCTTCAGCGAATCCCGCAGATGGTGCAGGTGGGCGATTTCGAGCTCGAGTTGCGCCGAGGTCGGCAGGAACTCGTGCAGCGGCGGATCCATCAGGCGCACCGTGACCGGCAGGCCCTTCATGGCCTTGAAGATGCCCTTGAAATCGGCGCGCTGGATCGGCAACAGGCGGTCCAGCGCGGCCTGGCGTTCCTCGCTGGACTCGGCGAGGATCATCTCCTGCACGATCGGCAGGCGATCCGTGGAGTTGAACATGCGCTCGGTGCGGCACAGCCCGATGCCCATGGCGCCGAAACCGCGCGCCTTGACGGCATCATCCGGCGTGTCGGCGTTGGCCATCACTTTCAGGCGCGCCACCTGGTCGGCCCACTTCAACAGGGTTTCCATGTGCTCGTTGAACTCGGCCTGCACCGTCGGCACTTCGCCGGCATAGACCTTGCCGTTGCCGCCGTCGATGGTGACGACATCGCCCTCGTGCAGCGTGGTGTCGCCGATGGTGGCGCACTTCTTGATGTCGTCGATATGGATCGCATCGCAGCCCGAAACGCAGGGCTTGCCCATGCCGCGCGCCACTACTGCGGCATGCGAGGTCTTGCCGCCGCGGCTGGTGAGGATGCCCTGGGCCTGGAAGAAGCCGTGGATGTCCTCCGGCTTGGTTTCTTCGCGCACCAGAATGATGCGCTCGCCGTTGCGACCGCGTGTTTCCGCCGTGTCGGCATCGAACACGATCTTGCCCGAGGCCGCACCGGGTGAAGCCGCGAGGCCGGTGGCCAGCGGCTTGCCCTTGAAATCGGGAGACAGTTGCGGCACCAGCAGTTGTTCCAGCACCGCGGGATCGACGCGCAACAGGGCCTTTTCCTTGGTGATCAGGCCTTCCTTGAACATCTCCACCGAGGTGCGCACCATGCCCTGGGCATTCATCTTGCCGTTGCGGGTCTGCAGGCAGTAAAGCGTGCCGCGCTCGATGGTGAACTCGAAGTCCTGCACTTCCTTGTAATGCGACTCGAGGCGGTTGTGCAGTTCCAGAAGTTGCCGGTAGATTTCCGGCATGTCGTGTTCCATGTCGGCGATCGGCTTCGGTGTGCGGATGCCGGCGACGACGTCCTCGCCCTGGGCATTGACCAGGTACTCGCCGTAAATCATGTTCTCACCGGTGCCCGGGTTGCGCGTGAAGCCGACGCCGGTGCCGGAATCATTGCCCATGTTGCCGAAAACCATGGTGCAGATGTTCACGGCAGTGCCGTTGGCCTGGTCCTTGGTTATCCGGAACTGCTTGCGGTAATCCACCGCGCGCTTGCCCATCCAGGAGCGGAACACCGCACCCACCGATATTTCAAGCTGTTCAAACGGGTCCTGCGGAAACGGCTTGCCGGTGTGCTGCTGGATGATGGCCAGGAATTCACCCGCCAGTTCCTTCAGATTGTCAGCACTCAGGTCCACATCCTGGTGCGCGCTGTGCTTG
>CAIZHL010000466.1 GCA_903932755.1 uncultured beta proteobacterium | reverse complement strand
GGATCGAAAATGAAGGGGGTGCCTGCCGCATGGAATTCGCGCGCATGTTGCAGCATGCCCTCGCGGCCATCGGGCGAGATGATGCCGAGTCCGACCTCTTTGGCATCGGCGATGTGATTCTGGTGCGAGAAATTCATCGCGCCGGGATGGAAGGCGGTGATCTGGTTGTCGTCGAGGTCGGTGGTGATGAAGGCCTGCGCCGTAAAGCTGTCGGGCACATGCCTGACGTGGGTGGCGTCGAGCGCGAGCTGCTTGAGGCGGTGCATGTAGGGCGCGCTGTCGTCGCCGATGGTGGCCATGATCAGCGGTTCGCCGCCCAGCAGCTTGAGGTTGTAGGCGATGTTGCCGGCGCAGCCGCCGAATTCGCGCCGCATGTCCGGCACCAGGAAGGCGACATTGAGGATGTGGATCTGTTCGGGCAGGATGTGGTTCTTGAAGCGGTCGCCGAATACCATGATGGTGTCGTAGGCGATGGATCCGCAGATGAGTGTCTTCATGGAAGCTTTCGCAGGTCAGGGGTAGAAAAGGTAGAGGCGGTAACCGCTGGCCGTCATTTCGCCGGCGTCGATGCCGATGGCAACCAGGATGTCGGCGTTTGGCCGCATGCCGCTGGCGATGGGCGTCGCGGGCGGCAGGTAGTCCGCCGGCGCCAGCACCTTGCGCGCGATGGCCTGGTCGGCCGTGTCGGTGAGCGTGAGTTCCAGGTGCGGAAACTGCTGGGCGAAGGGGGCACGGCTCTTCAGGGTCGCCGCCAGCACCAGACGGCCCTTGTGCTCGCTGTCGGGATGCAGGTCGGATGCCTCGATGCCCACCAGCGAGACCTTGGCCGGCAGGCCGACTTCGCAACCGGCGATCTCGCACAGGGCGACCAGCGCCGGCTTGGCTTCCGGCAACAGCACCACCAGTTCGACGCGAAACGCCAGCGCCGCCTGCAGCACGATGGCGATGAGCGCGAAGACGCTGCCGATCACCCAGGGCCAGCGCCGCGGCGGGGGCGGCGGATCGGGAAAGGGGCTGCTCCAGTCGTCGGCTGCGGTCTCCGCTGCCGCGTCGGCGGCGTCGACTATCCGCTCGTCGACGAGCGGCTCCGCTACCGGCAGCGTTGCCGGCAGTTCGACCGCCGGCTCAGCCAGTTGTTCGGCGGTCTGTGCTTCGGTCGGTTCCGGCAGTTCCGGGATCGGCTCTGACTGCGTGTCGGTGTGCGTATCCGGTTGCGCGTCGGGCTGCGCATCGATCTGCATTGCGGCGGGTGTTTCCGGCATCGCTTCGAAAGGCGGTTCCGACAAAGCGATGACTTCATCCGGTGGGCGCGCAGGATCGGCTTCGGTTTCCGCTTCCGCCAGCTTGCCGCCAGCTTCTTTCGTGTCGACCGGCTGCGCCGGCCCGGAAATTTCTTCAAAAGTCGGCGCTGGCGGGACGGCGACCGCGGCCAGTGGCGCTGCCACGACAAGCGGTTCCTCGATCAGGCTGTCGAGCGCATTGAAGACATTCTGGCACTGGCCGCAGCGCACGCGCCCGCCGCGCGCCTTGAGTTGCTCCGGCGTGACGCGGAAGTGGGTCGCGCAGGAAGGGCAGCGGGTCAGCACTGCTGGCCTTCCAGCCGCACCCAGCCTTCGCGTTCGGCGCCGACGTGCAGTTCAATCCATGGCGCATAGGCGGCGATGACCTGTTCCGCCTGCGGCGCCAGCACGCCCGCCAGGGCGATGCGCCCGCCGGCAGCGATGCGACCGGCCAAGAGTGGCGCCAGTACGCACAAGGGGTTGGTCAGGATGTTGGCGATCACGATGTCGAAGCGTTCGTCGAGCGGTTCTTTCGAATGGCGCAAGGCAAGCGCCACCTTATTGTTGCCGGCGTTGTCGGCGGCGGCGATCAGGGCATTGTCGTCGATATCCACCCCCAGCACCGACGCGGCGCCCAGCTTCGCCGCTGCGATGCCGAGGATGCCCGAACCGCAGCCGTAATCAAGCACGCTTGGCGGTGTCCCTTGTCCGCCGTTCAGGATTTCGCTCAGCCACTGCAGGCAGAGGAAGGTGGTGGGATGCGAGCCGGTGCCGAAGGCCAGACCCGGATCGAGTATCAGGTTGGTCGCCTTCGGGTCGGGCGCGGCATGCCATGAAGGCACGATCCACAAGCGTTCATCGACCCGGATCGGATCGAACTGCGCTTGCGTCAGGCGCACCCAGTCCTGCTCGGGGACTTCGTCCAGTTCGATTTCGGGCAGGTCGTCGATGCCGGCGGCGACTGTGGCGGCGGCGATGCGGCCGATCAGGTCGGCTGACGGGTCGAACAGGGCGACGACGCGGCTTTCGGCCCACAAGGGAACGATGGGCTGGTCGTTGGCGCCGCCAGGTTCGCCGAACTGCGGCGTTTCTTCGTCGGTTCCCGCCTGCGCATCCTCGACGCTGACGGAAATCGCGCCGGCCGCAAGCAGGGCCTCGGACAGCGCGTCCGCGTGTGCGGCGTCGGTCTCAAGGGTGACGCTGACCCACATCCTGCTATTTACCCTTGGTCGCCTCGCTGCGGGCGGCGAGCTTTTCTTCGAGGTAATGGATGCTGGTGCCGCCCTTGATGAAGCGCTGGTCCAGCATCAGGTCCTGGTGCAGCGGGATATTGGTCTTGATGCCGTCCACCATCATTTCCGACAGGGCGATCCGCATCCGCCGGATGGCCTGTTCGCGGGTGTCGCCGTAAGCGATCACTTTTCCGATCATCGAGTCGTAATGAGGCGGTACGGTGTAGCCGGAATAGGCGTGGGAGTCGACGCGGATGCCGGGGCCGCCGGGGGGGTGCCAATTCGTGATCTTTCCCGGCGAGGGCGTGAACTTGAAGGGGTCTTCGGCATTGATCCGGCATTCGACCGCATGGCCGCGGAATTCGATGTCGCGCTGCTTGAACCAGAGCTTCTCGCCGGCGGCGATGCGGATCTGCGCCTGGACGATGTCGATGCCGGTGATCAGCTCGGTGACCGGGTGTTCAACCTGGACGCGGGTGTTCATTTCGATGAAATAGAACTCGCCGTTTTCGTAGAGGAATTCGAAGGTTCCGGCGCCGCGGTAGTTGATGCGGCGACAGGCCTCGGCGCAACGGTCGCCGACGCGGGCGATGACGCGGCGGTTGATGTCGGGCGCCGGGGCTTCCTCGATCACCTTCTGGTGCCGGCGCTGCATGGAACAGTCGCGCTCGCCCAGATAAACCGAGTTGCGATGGGCATCGGAGAGGACCTGGATTTCCACGTGACGCGGGTTTTCCAGGAACTTCTCCATGTACACGGTCGGATTGTTGAAGGCGGCGCCGGCCTCGGCGCGGGTCATGGCAACCGCATTGAGCAGCGCGGCTTCGGTATGCACCACGCGCATGCCGCGTCCGCCGCCTCCTCCGGCCGCCTTGATGATCACCGGATAGCCGACGGCGCGGCCGATCTTGACGATTTCCTTGGGGTCGTCGGGCAGCGCGCCTTCGGAACCGGGGACACAGGGCACCCCGGCGGCCTTCATGGCGTCTTTGGCGCTGACCTTGTCGCCCATCAGGCGGATGGTTTCGGGCCGCGGGCCGATGAAGGCAAAGCCGGATTTCTCGACACGCTCGCCGAAATCGGCGTTTTCCGAGAGGAAGCCGTAGCCGGGGTGGATCGCCTCGGCGTCGGTGACTTCGGCCGCGGAAATGATGGCGGGGATGTTGAGATAGCTTTGGCTCGAAGGCGCGGGGCCGATACAGACCGATTCGTCGGCGAGCTTGACGTACTTCGCCTCGGTGTCCGCTTCCGAATGCACGGCGACCGTGCGCACCCCGAGTTCGCGGCAGGCGCGCAGGATGCGTAAGGCTATCTCCCCACGGTTCGCAATAAGGACTTTACCGAACATGCTCAGCCGATCACGAACATGGGCTGTCCGTACTCCACCGCCTGGCCGTTCTCAACCTGGATGGCCTTGATCACGCCGGAGATGTCGGCTTCGATCTCGTTCATCAGCTTCATCGCCTCGATGACGCACAGTGTGTCTCCCTCCTTCACCGTCTGGCCGACCTCGACGAAGGGCGAGGCGTCCGGACTGCTGGAGCGATAGAAGGTACCCACCATCGGCGCTTTCATGACGTGGCCTTCAAGCTGGACGGGCAGGGCCTCAGCGGCAAAAGTCGGCGCTGGCGCCACGGCGAGCGGAGCCGCCGTGGTCGCCACCGGCATATTTACCGTCGTGGTGGCGGGTGCCGCCGCGAAGTGCTTGGCGATACGGATTTTTTCTTCGCCTTCGCTGATCTCGAGTTCCGAAATGCCGGAGTTCTGCACGAGGTCGATCAGGGTCTTGAGCTTTCTCAGGTCCATGGGGACTCCTAAAACAAGGGAGCGACGGCCGCAGCCGCCGCAATTTCAGATGGGTCAGGCAGCGCGCAAGCGGGCCAAAGCCGCTTCCAGCGCCAGTTCGTAGCCTTGCGCACCAAGGCCTGAGATGACGCCGACGGCGGCATCGGAGAAATACGAATGACGACGGAAGGCTTCCCGCGCATGCACATTCGACAGGTGGACTTCGATGAACGGTATCGCAACGGCGGCCAGGGCGTCGCGCAAGGCAACGCTGGTATGGGTGTAGCCCGCCGGGTTGATGATGATGAAGCGCACGCCCTGTTCGCGGGCGGACTGCACCCGGTCGATCAGTTCCCCTTCGTGATTGCTCTGAAAACTTTCCAGCCGGATGCCGAAGGAACGGGCACGTGCTTCCATGGCCGCGTGAATCGTGGCCAGCGTGGTGTGGCCGTAAATTTCCGGCTCACGGGTCCCCAGCAGGTTGAGATTCGGGCCGTGGAGTACCAGAACGGCGTCGTTCGGCCCTTGGTCGGCATTTGCTTTAGTGCGTGTTTGCTTCGTCATGGGTGCAAGTTTGCCGCAAATGACCGCACTTTGTCCAGCTACCGTGAAATCAGTTCAGCCAGTTGCCGGTCCAGTTCAGGCTCCGCCAAACGTCCCAGCTTGGTCGCGGCAAGCCGGCCATCGCGGTCAAACACGGCGGTGAAAGGCAATGCCTGACGAGAGTTGCCCAACTTGGCGCTATTTTCCATTGCGCTGATGTCGCCGATCAGCAGGGGGTAGGTCACAGGGGTTGTTTTCTGAAATTCGACGATTTTGTCTGCGGTATCGATACTGATGCCTACAAACTGAACGCCTTTGTCGCGATACTTGTCCTGCAGGCGGGAAAATCCGGGCATTTCTTCGCGGCAGGGGTGACACCAGGTTGCCCAATAGTTGACGATCAGAACCTTGCCTCGCCATTGGCCGAAGCTCTGTCCTTGCCCGTTAAAATCGGTCAGGGTCAGCTCAAAAATCGGCAGTGCCGGGACGGTCGCCGCCGCAGTTTCGGTGCTTTTCCCCGTCACGCCAAGTCGATAACCGGCTACTGCGGCAAGCACGGCAGCGCCGCCCAGCAATGACCAGAGCAGCGGGCGCTTCATTCGGGCGCTTCGCGCAACAGTTCGATCACCGCATCGGCCCGGACCCTGTGGCGGCCCCGCCCGCCGTGGGGGCTCTTCGGTTGCTGCCGCTCTGCAACGGGTGGATATATCGAAATCAATACGGGGAAATCGTTCCAGTCCAGGCGCAGCTGCGCCTCAACGCCGATTCGACGGTTATCCATCGTATCGTAGGAGATGCCGTGAGATAGCAGCGCGATCTCGACATCTTTACTGCTGTCGGCGTACAGGTCTATCTCCACAGCCGAGTAGCGCCCCGCGGTTCCGTCCAGTGCGCCGCCGGTGAGGTAGGGATGAAATTCAGCCAGCAACTGCATCACCTCAAGGGCCGTCGTGCGCAAATCGTGGACCCGTTCGCGCTGCTCGTCCTCCTGGTAGAGCGACTGCCAGGCACGCAGTTCGGTCTCGATTTCCTCGTTGGTCGGCAACGCCTCGCCATCCGCGGCACCCAAACTGCGCGCCGCCTTGCGTTTCGCCGCTCCGTAATCGCTGATCCCCTCTTCTGCCATGAGGCGTGCCGCCGCACCGGCAATGCTGCGGCGCAGGTGGCTGGAGGCTGATGGGGCAAGTTTGCGGCGAGGCATGGCGCGGATCGGCTCGGTCTGGCGAATGCGGCGGCGGTTATGCCCGGGACCTTCCGCTGGCGGAGGGTATTCCCGGGCGGGATAGAATCCGCACCATTATTTCATGGAACGGTGACATGCATATTCACATCCTTGGCATCTGCGGCACCTTCATGGGCGGTATTGCCCTGCTGGCGCGAGCGGCGGGGCATCGTGTCACGGGTTGCGACGCGAATGTTTATCCGCCGATGAGCACCCAGCTTGAGGCCCAGGGCATCGATCTGGTGCAGGGCTACGACTCCGGCCAACTCGCGCTGAACCCTGATCTGTTTGTCGTCGGCAATGCGATATCGCGCGGCAATCCGTTGCTGGAAACCATTCTCGAGCGCAATCTGCCCTATGTTTCGGGCCCGCAATGGCTGGCCGATAACATCCTGCGCGGCCGATGGGTGCTCGGTGTCGCCGGAACGCACGGCAAGACGACGACCACATCGCTTCTGGCGTGGATTCTGGATGAGGCCGGGCTGAACCCTTCCTTCCTGGTCGGCGGCGTGCCTCAGGGCTTTGGAGTTTCCGCACGGCTGACCGATTCAGCCTTTTTCGTCATCGAGGCCGACGAGTACGACACCGCCTTTTGCGACAAGCGCTCCAAGTTTGTGCATTACCAGCCGCGGACCACCATCCTGAACAATCTTGAGTTTGATCATGCGGACATCTTCGTTGATCTTGCGGCCATCGAGACTCAATTCCATCATTTGGTTCGTACTTTGCCGGGAAACGGGCTAGTCGTCGCAAATGCCCGGGAAGATGCCTTGAAGCGCGTACTGGCGCTCGGCTGCTGGACCCCGGTCGAATGGTTCAACGGTGGAGAGGGATGGCAGGCGGGGGAGGCCGATGCGGCGGGAGGTTTCGGTGTGAGCTTGAACGGAAAGAATTTAGGTCGCGTGGCTCGCTTCGATCTTGCCGGAGCCCACAATCGTGCCAACGCAGTGGCCGCCCTGGCCGCTGCGCGTCATGCCGGCGTTCCTGTAGCCGCCGGCCTGAAAGCCCTGGAAAGCTTCAGCGGCATCAAACGTCGGCTCGAGGTGCGCGGCGAGGTGCGCGGCGTCACCGTGATCGACGACTTTGCCCACCACCCGACGGCGATTCGCGTCACTCTTGAAGGCCTCCGCCAACGGGTCGGCAAAGCCAGAATCCTGGCAGTGCTGGAACCCCGTTCGAACACCATGAAACTCGGTTCGATGAAGGAACAACTGCCGCAAAGCCTGGCGGAAGCCGATGAAACCTATTGCTATGCCGCCAACCTGGGCTGGGATGCCGCCGCTGCGCTAGGGCCGCTTGGCAACAAGGCGCGCGCGTTCGACGATCTGGACCGGCTGGTGGCCGCGGTAGCGGCCGAAGCGCTGTCGGGCGACCAGGTGCTGGTCATGAGCAACGGCGGCTTCGGCGGCATCCATGAAAAGCTGCTGGCCGCACTTGCCGGTTGAAGCCGGCGCGTTGCCGCCGATCCGGTACGAATGAAAAGCAAACGGCCCGCGGATTCCGCGGGCCGTTTTTCCTGTTTCCTGCCGGATCCGGCTATCGTCCCAGCGTCGCAATGTACTCC
>CAIZHL010000465.1 GCA_903932755.1 uncultured beta proteobacterium | reverse complement strand
GCATCCAGATTTTCCACTTCCTCAATCACAAACTCGGGCCCGGCTTGCACCACCTTCTTCACCGTGCAACGCTCGATGGAGCGCAAAATGCCCTGCCGGTCCTTGGCGGAGATATCCGCCGGCAACTCGACCTGAATCTTGAAAATCTGCTGGTAGCGGTTCTCCGGGTCAACGATATTGTTCTGCGACAGGCGGATGTTGTCGGTGGGGATGTTGCGGGTTTCGCAGTACAACTTCACGAAGTAGGCCGCACACAAGGCCGACGACGCCAGAAAGTAATCGAACGGCCCCGGCGCCGAGCCATCGCCCTTGTAGCGGATAGGCTGATCGGCCACCACAGTGAAGTCATCGAACCTGGCTTCAAGACGAAGCTTGTCGAGAAAGTTGACCTTGATTTCCATGCGCGAATCCCAGAATAGCGTTTGAAACGAATAGGCCGCCATTATCGGATTTTCCCCGTGGAAAATCCTTTTGGCACTTTGAGGCTCAGGAGTGCCTCGATTCCTGATCGTGCTGCCGCTTCGGCCGACAAGCCGCCGTCCCGCCAGCGCCGACTTTTTCTTGCGCGTGCCGCCGCGCTTACCTGGCGATGCGTTCCGCGATCCAGGCTTTCAGCGATTCGATGTCGCTGGTAAAGGCGCCGGGACGCATCAGGCTGACGCCGAAGACGTAGGCGTAGAGCAGCAGGCTGCGCGCCTGCGCTTCCTCTTCCTTGATGCCGCAGGCGAGGAACAGCCGGCAGGCGCAGGCCAGGCGTTCGGCGTCGACTTCTTCGACGACGGCCGCCGCCTGCGGGTCGCGTCGCGCCCAGTCGCGCACCGCGCCTTCGATGGCGATGCCCTTGCGGTTGCGCGCCGAGGCGTAGACCTCGATGGTGTGGAGCAGGGCGGCGGCCTCGCCGCCGGGCTGGGCCTGGGTCTGCTTGCGGATGTCGCGGATGCGGCCGCCCTTCCACAGGTCGAGCACGGCATCCTGCAGGTCGCGCCGGTCCTTGAAATGCCAGTAGAAGCTGCCCTTGGTTACACCGAGGCGCGTGGCCAGAACCTCGACGCGCAGGCGCTCGACGCCGTGCTCGGCCAGGATGGCGATCGCGCCCTTGATCCAGGCGTCGCGATCGAGCGAGATGCGCGGGGCTTTGGCTGACTTGTTTTCCATACGGTAGGGTATTGAATTTTGTATTGCGCTGCGGTAGTATCTCACACTCCATACCGTAGCGTATGGGAAAGCGGCCGCCGATTAGTCGCTACAATGCTTTTCTGGATCAGACAAACATAAATAAGGAGACCCGCTTGAAAATCCTCGTTCCGGTCAAGCGCGTGATTGACTACAACGTCAAGGTTCGCGTCAAGGCAGACGGCACTGGTGTCGATCTGGCGAATGTGAAAATGTCGATGAATCCCTTCGACGAAATAGCGGTCGAAGAAGCCATGCGGCTCAAGGAAGCGGGCAAGGCGATCGAGGTGGTGGCCGTCTCCTGCGGCCTCACCGCCTGCCAGGAAACCCTGCGCACCGCGATGGCCATCGGCGCCGACCGCTCGATTCTGGTCGAGACCGACGTCGAACTGCAGCCGCTGGCCGTGGCCAAGCTGCTCGCCGCCGTGGCGAAGAAGGAAGCGCCGCAACTGATCATCCTCGGCAAGCAGGCGATCGACGACGACGCCAACCAGACCGGCCAGATGCTGGCCGCCCTGCTGGGCTGGTCGCAGGCTACGTTCGCCTCGAAGGTCGTGATCGGCGAGGGCAAGGCGACGGTGACGCGCGAAGTCGATGGCGGCCTGGAGACGATAGAAATCAGCCTGCCCGCCATCGTCACCACCGACCTGCGCTTGAACGAACCGCGTTACGCGACGCTGCCCAACATCATGAAGGCGAAGAAGAAGCCGATGGAAATCGTCAAACCGGCCGACCTCGGCGTCGACGTCGCGCCGCGCCTGGCGACCGTCACCGTCACCGAGCCGCCCAAGCGCAGCGCCGGCATCAAGGTTGCGGACATCGCGCAACTGGTCGACAAACTCAAGAACGAAGCGAAGGTGATCTAAATGGCCATTCTTGTCATCGCAGAACACGACAACGCCGTCCTCAAGACCGCGACCCTGAATGCCGTCACTGCAGCGGCAAAGATCGGGGGCGAGGTACATATCCTCGTCGCTG
>CAIZHL010000464.1 GCA_903932755.1 uncultured beta proteobacterium | reverse complement strand
CGCACAAATGGCTGCATGCGGCCGGCGAGGACGAAGCCCGCCACGTCGAACAGCTCGCATTGCTGGCCGATCCCGCCATCGATCTGGTGGCGATGGAAAAGGACAAGATCAAGGGCGCGATACGCACCGACTTCGTGCTCTCGGCCGAGATCATCGTCATCGCGCTCGGCACCGTGGCCGGCAAGCCTTTCGCCACCCAGGTCGCGGTGCTGTCGGGCATCGGCGTCCTGATGACCGTCGGCGTCTATGGCCTGGTCGCCGCCATCGTCAAGCTGGACGACGCCGGCGCCTGGCTGCTGGAGCGCGGCGGCCGCGTGCAGGCCGCGGTGGGGCGCGCCCTGCTGCTGGCGGCGCCGAAGTTGATGAAGGCGCTTACGGTGATCGGCACCGCAGCGATGTTCCTCGTCGGCGGCGGCATCCTGATGCACGGCATGCCGGGCGGGCACGCCATCACTCATGCCGTCGAGGCCGTGGCCGGGCCGCTGGCCGTCGTCGCCACCAGTCTCGCTGACATGCTGCTCGGCATCGTTGCCGGCGCGCTGGCGCTGGGGGCGATGAAGCTGGTCGATCTCGCGCGCGGCAAGGGCGCGCATTGAGCGCGCGGCGTCAGGCGCGCCTGCGGCCCCGCACCAGGAACAGCGGATCGGAAAACTCCCGCGCCGCGAAGTAGCGGTCGTCGGCCGGGCGCGCCGCGCCGCGCAGCGACTCGGTATGCAGTTCGTCGAAAGCGGCATCGTGGAACAGGCTCAGCACCAGTCCCAGGCGTTCGAAGTCGTGCAGGCGGGACCAGACCGCGATCGCCTTGCTCGGAAACCATCGATCTGAAAACGCCACGCAGAAGAGGCCGCCGGGCTTCAGCACGCGCCGCACTTCGGCCATCACCTCGGCCGGGCGCACCAGGTATTCGATCGCGGCGGTGTTGAGCACGGCATCGAAGCTGGCATCGGGCCAGGGCAGCACGGGGCGGGCGTTGAGGTCCTGCACCACGCGTTCGGCGAGGCGCGGGTTGGCGGCGAGCTCCCCGGGATTCATGCCGAGTCCCGCCAGCGTGAGCCCGTGCAGATCCTGCGGCAGGTGGCTGTCGATGCTGGCCATCAGGTCGAGCACGCGCATGCCGGGTTGCAGCAGGCGACCGTGGATCGCGGCGAGTTCGGCGCGGCAACGCGCGTCGAGGTGCGGCGTCAGGCGCGCACGGGCGTGGAAGGCGACGTCCGCGTCCTCGTCGGCGCGGCTCAGCGCGCCGGTTGCGAAATAGCAGTCGCGCGGATTGGCCGGCAGGCCTTGCAGGCCCGGCCCGCTGAACAGTTCGGCGAGGCGCAGCGCGGGCGCTGCCGGCCCGGTCGAGGGCGCGAGGACCATGCGCGCCGGCACTGCCGCCAGGGGATGGTTGGGATCGACGCGCAGCCTGCCGTCGCCGTCGTCTGCCAGCAGCCGCACCGGGCGCAGGTCGTGCGGCGTGCCGAGGGCGGCGCCGAACATGCCGCAGGGATAATGGCGTCCGGCCCTCAGGTCGGGCGGCAGGCGTAGGCCGGAGCGGGCCACGTCGACTACCGCCAGCCCGCGCGGCTGGCACCAGGGTGCCGCGTCGAGCGAGGCGTCGCCGTTCAGGCGCGCGGTCTCGCCCGCCGCCAGCCAGCGACCGTCGCCGTGCAGCGCGGCCGGCCGCACCAGCATGCGATCGACATGGGTGGCCTGTTCGCTGCTCCATTCGAGCCGCGCTTCGAAAGCGACGGGGGTGGGTTCGTTCATCGCCGGCCGCTATCGAAAAGTCGGCGCTCGCGACACGGCGCGAGGTGGCCGAGGAGGCATGCCGCTTCGCATCTCAGGCGCGGCCCACGCGCTGCAGGTAACGCATCAGCGCGCCCAGCACGGGCAGTTTGGCGTACAGCTCTTCGGCGGCGTCCCAGTAGTCGCGGTGCAGCACGACCTTGCCTTCCGTGTCGAAGCGCAAGTGGCTGCTGCCGCGCACGCAGATCGCCTGCGGCCGCCGGCCGCGAGTGCGGAAATGGAAATCCCACAGCAGCATCACGCCGCTCTCGTCACCTTCGCCGCTGAAGCGGCTGCCGATGACGAAGCGCGGTTCATCGACCTGGGTGAACATGTGGCGGAAGATGTGGGCGATGGCGTCGGTGCCGCGCACCTCGTTGAAGGGATCCTTGAACTCGGCGTCGGCGGCATAGAACTGCGGGATGCGGTCGATGGTCTGCGGGCTCAGCTGCTCGAACCAGTCGATGAGGGCTTGCGGGTCGTTCATGGCGGTCACAACCGGGTGAAGCGCTTCACCAGCGCGAAGTAAAGACTATAGGGCAGCAGGCGCAGCAGTTTCAGCCAGTAAGTAAAGCGGCGCGGAAAGTGGATCTCGAAACTGCCGCGACCGAATCCGGCGATGATTTCTTCCGCCGCCTGTTGCGGGCTGATCAGCGCCGGCATTTCGAAATCGTTGGCGGCGGTCATCGGCGTCGCGACGAAGCCGGGGTTGATGAGGTAGACCGACAGGCCGCGCGGCGCGAGATCGAGGTACAGGGTTTCGGCGAAATTGATCAGCGCCGCCTTGGTCGGGCCATACCCCGCCGCCTTGGGCAGGCCGCGATAGCCGGCGACGCTGGAAACGAAGGCCAGCGCGCCGCTGCCCTGCTTCAGCAGTTGCGGTATCAGCCGTGCCGCGG
>CAIZHL010000463.1 GCA_903932755.1 uncultured beta proteobacterium | reverse complement strand
CACGCGGCACGTGGGTCGAGCAGACCGGCTTGCACTTGCCGCAGCGCAGGCAGTTCTTGATCGAGTCGGAGATCTTGCCGATGTCCGACTGCTCCATGATCAGCGACTCGACGCCGAGCAGTGCGAAGGAGGGCGTGTAGGCGTTGGAGAGGTCGCCGCGCATGTGCGACAGGTCCATCAGCTTGCCGCGGTTGAAGCGGCCTTCCGGGTCGACCCGCTGCTTGTAGTCGCGGAAAGGGCGGATCTCGTCGTCGCTGAGGAATTCCAGCTTGGTGATGCCGATGCCATGCTCGCCGGAGATCACGCCGCCCAGGGACTTGGCCAGCGCCATGATGCGCTCCACCGCCTGGTAGGCGGTCTGCAGCATTGCATAGTGGTCCGAGTTCACCGGGATGTTGGTATGCACGTTGCCGTCGCCGGCATGCATGTGCAGGGCGACGAAAACGCGGCCGCGCAGCACGTCCTTGTGGATGGCTTCGATGCCGGCCAGAACCTGGCGGAAGGCATTGCCTTCGAACAGGCCTTCCAGCGGCGCCTTGAGTTCGGTCTTCCACGACACCCGCAGGCGGTAGTCCTGCAGTTCGCGGAAGTGAAGGTCGAGATTGTCGAGCAGCGCCTGCCAGTTCGCGCGCACGCCGGCAACGAGTTCCAGCGCCTGCTCGCGCTTGTCGCCCAGCAGCAGTTCCGGGTCGAGGTTGGCGTCGCCCGCGTAGAGCGGCAGTTCGCCCTGCAGGAATTCCGTCAGCGCGTCGGCTAGCGCGATCTTGTTGGCCAGCGAGAGTTCGATGTTGATGCGTTCGATGCCGTCGCAATAGTCGCCCATGCGCGGCAGCGGGATGACGACGTCCTCATTGACCTTAAAGGCGTTGGTGTGCTTCGAGATTGCCGCGGTACGCGCGCGGTCGAGCCAGAACTTCTTGCGCGCCTCGGGTGAGACGGCGATGAAGCCCTCGGCACCGCGCGCACTGGCCATGCGCACCACTTCAGAGGCGGCGGCCATCACCGCCGTGTCGTCGGCGCCGACAATGTCGCCGATCAGCACCATCTTCGGCCGGCCGTGGCGCTTCGCTTTGGTCGCATAGCCGACGGCGCGCACGTAACGCTCGTCGAGGTGTTCGAGGCCTGCCAGCAGCACACCGGCGGCCAGCCCCGCGCCGCCCGGCTTGAAGTAGTCGGTGATCTCGACAATGGACGGCACGGCGTCCGTCACGCGGCCGAAGAACTCGAGGCAAACCGTGCGCGTCACCGGCGGCATCTTGTGCAGCACCCACACCGCCGAAGTGATCAGCCCGTCGGTGCCTTCCTTCTGCACGCCGGGGATGCCGGCGAGGAACTTGTCGGTGACGTCCTTGCCCAGGCCTTCCTTGCGAAACTGCCGGCCGGGCACGTCGAGTTGCTCCTCGCCGAGCTTTTTCTTTCCGCTCGCGTCCCAGCGGGTCAGGCGGAAGCTGACCAGCTCCTGCTCGTGGATCTTGCCGAAATTGTGGTTGAGGCGCTCGACGTCCAGCCAGTTGCCGTCCGGCGTCACCATGCGCCACGAGGCCAGGTTGTCCAGCGCCGTGCCCCACAGCACGGCCTTCTTGCCGCCGGCGTTCATCGCGATGTTGCCGCCGATGCAGGAGGCGTCGGCCGAGGTCGGATCGCAGGCGAAGACCAGCTCGGCCTTTTCCGCGGCTTCCATGACGCGGCGCGTGACCAGGCCGGCGCCGGTGCGCACCGTGGCGTAGTCGTGGTCGGTGCCCGGCAGGCGTTTTATCTCGACGGCGCCGAGCTCGGTCAGCTTCTCGGTGTTGATCACCACCGACAAGGCGTCGAGCGGCACCGCCCCGCCGGGGTAGCCGGTGCCGCCGCCGCGCGGGATGATGGTCAGGCCGAGCGCGCTGCAGGCGGCGACCAGCGGCGCCAT
>CAIZHL010000462.1 GCA_903932755.1 uncultured beta proteobacterium | reverse complement strand
TTGGCATCGTCGATGCGGGTCGCCAGTGACCCTGAGGCGAAGCCGCCGAACACCACGGAATGGATGGCACCGATACGGGCGCAGGCGAGGATGGCGAAGGTGGCTTCGGCAATCATCGGCATGTAGATCAGGACGCGGTCGCCCTTGACGACGCCGAGCGACTTCATGATCGCCGCCACGCGCATCACCTCGGACTTCAGTTCGGCGAAGGAATAGATCTTCTCCTCGTTGGTTTCGGTCGAGATAAAGATCAGCGCCCGGTCGTTCGGACGCTTGGCGGCGTGGCGGTCAACGGCGTTATGGCATAGGTTGGTCTTGCCGCCGACGAACCACTTGGCAAACGGCGGCCGCGAAAAATCACAGATCTGCTGTGGCGGCGTCTGCCAGTCGATCAGTTTGGCCTCTTCGGCCCAGAACTCGTCGCGCTTCTCGATGGAACGCTTGTGGAAATCGACATATTTACCCATGACTATCCTCGCTGGTTGGTGACTTGTGGTCGTTAAGTGTCGGACGTTGCTGTTTTGGTGTTCAGTTCGCAATATTGACTACGACGCGACCCTTGGCGCGTCCCTGGATGTAATCGTCGAATGCCGCCGGCAGGTCGGCAAAAGCAATTTCGCGAATCATCCCGCCTGGCCCTGGCGCCAGATGGGCCGGACGCATGTCGGTGGCCAGTCGCTGCCAGACTGCCGCCCTCTGCGCCATCAAACAGTTGACCGAATCGATGCCGAGCAGGCTTACACCGCGCAGGATGAAGGGCATGACGGTGGTGTTCAGGCTGAAACTGGCAGCGAGCCCGATGGAGGCCAGAGCTCCGCCCACCTGCATGGTGCTGGCCATCCAGGCCAGTACATCGCCGCCCAGATTGTCCACCGCGCCGGCCCAGGTTTCCTTGCCCAGCGGCTTAATCTTTGCAAGATCGAGCGACTGGCGGAGCAGCACTTCCTTGGCTCCCAGGCCTTTCAGGTAGTCGCTCTCGGCCTCTTTCCCGGTCAGGGCGACAACGTGATATCCGCGTTTGGCCAGAATCTCGATGGCGATGCTGCCAACGCCGCCGGTAGCCCCGGAGACGATTACCGGTCCCTTGTCTGGACTCAGGCCGTCGTGTTCCATGCGCACAACGGCCAAGCCTGCCGTGAATCCGGCGGTACCAAAGGCCATGGCTTCACGCAGCGAAAGTCCGGCAGGCAACTTGACCACCCAGTCGGCCGGCAGGCGGGCCAGTTCGGCATAACCGCCGTGGTGGGCGACACCGATGTCGTAGCTGGTCGCCAGTACCTCATCACCGGCCTTGAAGCGGGGGTCCGCGCTGGCCGTAACCCGCCCGGCCAGATCGACGCCGCCGACACAGGGGAAGCGTCGAATGATGCGACCCGCCCCGGTCGCTGCCAAGGCGTCCTTGTAGTTGATACTGGAATGGGTGACTGCGACAGTGACTTCGCCCTGGTCAAGCTGGGATTCATCCATATTGACGAATCGACTGACAACCTTCCCTTCTTCCTGATTAATCAGGTAAGCCTTGAAACCCACTATTGCCTCCTCGAATCTGCGGACCGCGCGCAGGCGGCGCCTGATTGTTTTTTTTATTGATGCTGCAAGTTTTTATTATAGCCAGAGCCGGCTTACAAGGCGCTGAATGTAATACCCGTTGAGGGGTTTACAGAAACCCCCGGCCGAGGCATAGTTCGGCCCCATGCAAGGAATACCCCTCCTTAAGGCAAGAGCTTTTCTACTTGCCGGGCTGCTTTTGGCCTCCTGCGCCTACGCCGACGAACCGATCGTTGTGCCGCCGCCATTGCAGGTATCGTTCGTCGATCGCGCTTCAGCTACAGCGCAGGACGCAATCGACCATGCCATGGACCTGATCGGCATTCGCTATCGCCGTGGCGGCAGTTCCCCCGAGTCCGGCTTCGATTGTTCCGGATTCGTCAATCACGTCTTCCGCGAAGGGATCGGACTGGTTCTGCCCCGCAGTTCCAAGGAAATGAGCAAGTCAGGTGAGGCCATCAGTCGGGATGAGCTCCGCCCCGGCGACTTGGTTTTCTTCAACACCATGCGCAACGCGTTCTCCCACGTCGGCATCTATCTTGGCGACAACCAGTTTGTCCATGCCCCGCGCAGCGGCGGCAGGGTTCGCATCGAGGATATTCGCGACGGCTACTGGACGAAGCGTTTCAACGGTGCCCGTCGCGTCAATTCAGACTAGTCGCAAATAGCACTACAACGCCAGCTGCGAGCTGGCATTATTTTTACTTGCAATTGCGAATGATTCTTAATACACTATCTATCATTCTCAATCCTCACTGGAATTTTCCTCTTGAAATCATCCCGCCTGCTCTTGGCCCTGCTTGCCGTCGGCACAGTTACTTCCGCTTCGGCACAGGAAAAAGTCCTCAATCTATATTCCGCCCGCCACTACCAGACCGACGAAGCGCTCTATGCCAACTTCAGCAAGCAGACCGGGATCAAGATCAACCGCATAGAGGCCAAGGAAGACGAACTGCTGGAACGCATCCGCAACGAAGGCGCCAACAGCCCGGCCGACATCTTCCTCACCGTCGATGCCGCGCGCCTGGCCAAGGCCGACGAACTCGGCCTGTTCGCTCCCGTCAAGTCGAAACTTCTGGAGGAGCGGATTCCAGCCAACCTGCGCAGCCCCGACTGGTTCGCCTTTTCGACCCGCGCCCGCGTCATCATCGCCAACAAGGAAACCGTCAAGGCCGACGATGTGCAGAACTATGAAGACCTGGCCAACCCCAAGCTCAAGGGCAAGGTCTGCTCGCGCTCGGGCAGCCACCCCTACAACATTTCACTGATGGCAGCGCTGATCGCGCATGTCGGCGAAGCCAGGGCGGAAGAGTGGGCGCGCGGCGTGGTGGCCAATTTTGCCCGCGCCCCCAAGGGCGGCGACACCGACCAGATCAAGTCTGTCGCCGCCGGAGAGTGCGGCGTCGCGGTGTCCAACACCTATTACCTGGCCCGCCTGCTGCGCTCGGACAAGCCCGAGGACCGCCGCCTGATGGAACGCGTCGCCATCATCTGGCCGAACCAGAAAAGCTATGGCACCCACATCAACATCTCGGGCGGCGGCATGCTGAAAACCGCGCCGAACAAGGAGTCGGCCGTCAAGTTCCTCGAATACCTGGCCAGCGACGATGCACAGCGCTACTTTGCCGACGGCAACAACGAATGGCCGGCCGTGGCCAGCGTAGCGGTAAAGAATCCGGCACTGGAAGCCATGGGCAAGTTCAAGGCGGACAGCCTGCCGGTAGCCACACTGGCAAAAAATGCCGTTGCCGCCCAGCGTATCTACGACCGCGCCGGCTGGAAGTAATCGCATCGGCGGGCCCGCAATACGGTGGGGCCGCAACTTCGCCGTATCGCCAGCGCCGACTTTTCGGGATCTTGCGTAGCGGATCACGACCGGATCCTGTTCCGGAATTACCCGACAGCGCAAATGCTCCTATAGTGCGTACTTCGCCAACCGGATCAGGAGAACAGCGATGTCCAAGCCAGAAATCGCAGCAAAGTCACCCTTCGCCGTCAATGTGGAAAAGGGCAAGGACTACTGGTGGTGTTCTTGCGGCAAGAGCAAATCGCAACCTTTTTGCGACGGCAGCCACAAGGGTTCCGAATTCAATCCGGTCAAATACTCCGCCGAGGAAAGCAAGGCCGTGTATTTCTGCGGCTGCAAGCACAGCGGCAAGGGTGCGCTGTGCGACGGTACGCACAAGTCGCTGTGACAAAGACAAAGACCGTCAGCAGGAACTGACCTCGCTGCGGCCGGCAGATATCTGCCGGGCCAGCAGGATGATCGGCAACAAGCCGACCGCGACAATCGCCAGCGCCGCCGTCGAGGCTTCCGCCAGACGTTCGTCCGCCGCCAGCGTGTAGGTCTGCGTCGCCAGCGTATCGAAGTTGAAGGGACGCATCACCAGCGTGGCAGGCAGTTCCTTCATCACATCGACGAACACCAGCAGCGCCGCGGTCAGCAGGCTGCCGCGCAGCAGCGGCAGATGCACGCGGCGCAGGGTCTCGCCCTGGCTGCTGCCGAGGCTGCGGGCGGCGGCTTCCATGCTGGGCGTAATGCGGCCCAGGCCGGCTTCGACGGTTTGCAGCGCAATTGCCAGAAAGCGCGCCAGGTAGGCATAGAGCAGTGCGGCGATGCCGCCGGTCAGGATGAGGCCCGGATTCACGCCGGTCATCTGCTGCCATAGACCGGCCAGCCAATGATCGAGACGGGTCACCGGAATCAATACGCCAACGGCAATGACTGAACCCGGTACCGCGTAACCCAGGCCGACGATGCGGCTCGCCAGTTGCGGCAACTTGTGACCATCGCGCGCGGCGAAGCCAAGCAGCAAGGCCAGCAGCGCCGCCAGTAAAGCCGCCAGCGCCGCCAGGGTAAAACTGTTTCTTGCGAGCATCAGGAAGCGTCCGGCAAATCCGGCGCCCTCTTCACCGGCATCACCCATGGCCAGCCGCAACAACAGCACGGCCGGCAGCGCAAAGCCGATCATCACCGGAATCGCGCAGCCGATCTGCGCCAGCAGGGCATGCCAGCCGGTAAGCACCTGTCGGCTAGGGCGCCGTCGGGCACCTGTGTCGTGATAGCGCGCCCGGCCGCGGCTCACTCGTTCGAGCAGAATCAGCATGGCGACGAAACCGAGCAGGGCAGCGGCCAGTTGGGCGGCGGCAATGCGATCGCCCAGCGAAAACCACGCGCGATAAATGCCGGTGGTGAAGGTCTGCACCGCGAAATAGGCAACGGTGCCGTAATCGGCCAGCGTCTCCATCAATGCCAATGCCATGCCGGCGGCGATCGCCGGTCGCGCCAGCGGAATCGAGACACGCCAGAAGCCCTGCCATGGATTCAGGCCGAGCGCGCGCGCCGCCTCGATCATGCCGCCGGCACGTTCGAGAAAGGCGGTTCGCACCAACAGGTAAACGTAGGGATACAGCACGCAGGAAAACAGCACAATGGCGCCGCCCAGCGAACGCACCTCGGGGAACCAGTAGTCGCCCTTCTTCCAGCCAAAACCCTCGCGCAAGCCCGTCTGCAGCGGCCCGACGAATTGGAGGAAGTCGGTGTAGGTATAGGCCAATACATAGGCCGGCATCGCCATCGGCAGCAGCAGCGCCCACTCCGCGATACGCCGCCCGGGAAAGTCGTTCAAGGCCACCAGCCAGGCCGCGCCGGTGCCCATCGCGGCAACGCCGATGCCGACACCAAGGCAGAGCCAGATCGAATTAGCCACATACTCGGGCAAGACGGTCGCCATCAGGTGGCCCCAGGTCTCGCCGGTGCCGCCGGCAAAAAGATTGGCGCCGACGGCGAGCACCGGCAGCGCGACCATAACCGCGAGCGCGAAGGAGAAAACGGGAAGCGACAAGGATAAGCGGGACACGACCGTCAGATTATAATTGAGACTCATTCTCCACAAGCCGCCATCGAAGCGACGACCATGCCCCTGCTCGAAGTCGACCGTGTCAGCCATGCCTACGGCAAGCAAGCCGTGGTGCGTGTACTGTCGTTCGATCTGGCACAAGGCGAAATTGCCTGCCTTTTGGGATCGTCGGGCTGCGGCAAGACCACCATGCTGCGGCTGATCGCCGGTTTCGAGGCGCCATCGGCCGGCAGCATCCGCCTCAACGGCGTGACCATCGCCAACGAAAAAAACCAAATGCCGGCCGAAGCGCGTCGGATAGGCATGGTGTTTCAGGACTACGCCCTGTTCCCGCATTTGTCGATTGCCGACAACATCGGTTTCGGCCTGCGCGAAAAGTCGGCGCCGGCGACACGGCACCGCATCGAAGAAATGCTGGACCTGATCGGGCTCGCCAATCGCGGCGGACGCTTTCCGCACGAACTGTCCGGCGGCCAGCAGCAGCGCGTGGCACTGGCGCGCGCCCTGGCGCCGCAACCCCACCTGCTGCTGCTCGACGAGCCGTTTTCCAACCTGGATGTCGAACTGCGCGAACGCCTGTCGCTGGAAGTGCGCGACATCCTCAAGCGCGCCGGCATGGCGGCGATCCTCGTCACCCACGACCAGAACGAAGCCTTTGCCGTTTCCGACATGGTCGGCATCATGCGCGAAGGCCGCATCGAACAATGGGATACGCCCTACAACCTGTATCACCGACCCGCCACGCGCCACGTGGCCGATTTCATCGGCCAGGGCGTGTTCCTTCCCGGCGAAGTGATTTCGCGCCAGGTGGTGGAAGTTGAACTGGGCCGGCTCGATTCCGAAGTGCCGATGGATTGCGCGTCGAGCTGCTTCGACTGCCAGCGCAGTTGTCGCCTCGACGTATTGCTGCGCCCGGATGACGTGATCCACGACGATGCCAGCGAGGTCAAGGCCGAAGTCATCGCAAAGTCGTTTCGCGGCGCCGAGTTCCTCTACACGCTTCGACTGGCTTCCGGCGCCGAGGTTCTGTCGCTGGTGCCTTCGCACCACAACCACGCCATCGGCGAAATGATCGGCATCCGCCTTGACGTCGACCACGTCGTCACCTTCACTCAGGGCCGATGATCCCCTGGCTGAGCGAAGCGCACGTATTTCCGCCGCTTGAGAAGGCGCAGTCCGAACCGAACGGTCTGCTCGCCGCCGGCGGCGACCTGAACCCCAAGCGAATTCTGGCAGCCTACCGGCGCGGCATCTTTCCCTGGTATTCGTCCGGCGAACCCATCCTGTGGTGGAGCCCCGATCCGCGCATGGTGCTTTTCCCCGACGAGTTGAAAATATCCAACTCGCTGGCGAAAACCCTGCGCAATGCCGGCTACGAAGTGCGTCTGGACTCGGCCTTCGACGAGGTGATCCATGCCTGTGCCGTGAAGCCGCGTGACGGCCAGCCCGGCACCTGGATCACCGCTGAAATGCAGCAGGCCTATCGCGCCTTGCACCGCCTCGGCTACGCGCACAGCGTGGAAACCTGGATAGCCGGCGAACTTGCCGGCGGCCTGTATGGCATCGCACTGGGACAGGTCTT
>CAIZHL010000461.1 GCA_903932755.1 uncultured beta proteobacterium | reverse complement strand
CTTGAGCTTGACCCGCGCCTTCTTCATGTCTTCGAGCGTGAAGTCCGCCACCGGCATGTCGTGTTCCTCGAGGTCTTCAACCTTGCCGGTGAGGCGGTTGTAGCGCCCGAACAGGCTGCCGATGTAGCCGCCGTCGGCCTTCAAGGCATCGATGGCGTCGCGCATGTCGGGAAATTCGCTGTAAAGGTCATGGTGATCGACGTGCATGGCTTCCTACCCTGTATATCGTGTTATTGGAAATTTCGAGGAAATTCTATCAGCCGACGCCCGGAACCTTGCCGGCAATCGCCGGCGTCGGACACACGACATCGGCGCACTGGGCGCGGTGATGCAGGGCGGCGTCGATCAGCACCAGGGCCAGCATCGCCTCGGCGATCGGCGTGGCGCGGATGCCGACGCAGGGATCGTGGCGGCCGTGGGTTTCGACGATGGCCGGTTCGCCGGCAAGGTTGATCGTGCGCCGCGGCAGGCGGATGCTCGAAGTCGGCTTGATTGCCATGCGCACCACCACTTCCTGCCCGGTCGAAATTCCGCCCAGTATTCCGCCGGCGTTGTTGCCTAGAAAGCCCTCGGGCGTCAGTTCGTCGCCGTGTTCGCTGCCCTTTTGCGTAACGGACGCAAAGCCGGCGCCGATCTCGACCCCCTTGACGGCATTGATGCCCATCATGGCATAGGCGATGTCGGCGTCGAGCCGGTCATACACCGGCTCGCCCCAGCCCACCGGCACGCCGCGAGCGACCACGGTTATTTCCGCGCCGGCCGAGTCGCCCGACTTGCGCAGCGCATCCATGTAGTCCTCGAGTTGCGGCACGATCCCTGCATTGGCCGCAAAAAACGGATTGTCGTCGATCGCCGCCTCGTCCTGCCAGGGAATCGTGATGCTTCCCAGTCGGCTCATCCAGCCGCGAACGGTAACGCCGTAGCGCTGCTGCAGCCATTTCCTGGCAATCGCTCCGGCGGCGACGCGCACCGCGGTTTCGCGCGCTGAAGCGCGGCCGCTGCCGCGATGGTCGCGGATTCCGTACTTGTGCCAATAGGTGTAGTCGGCATGGCCTGGACGGAACATCTCGGCGAGGTTGCCATAGTCCTTGCTGCGCTGGTC
This sequence comes from uncultured beta proteobacterium, assembly GCA_903932755.1. GTDB lineage: Bacteria > Pseudomonadota > Gammaproteobacteria > Burkholderiales > Rhodocyclaceae > Sulfuritalea. The sequence continues at coordinate 2,007 of CAIZHL010000461.1, read as the reverse complement.
CTCGTTGCGGATCAGGAGGCCGATCGGCGTACCCGTAGTGCGCCCTTCATAGACGCCGGAAAGGATCTCGACTGTATCGGATTCCCGGCGCTGGGTGACATGGCGCGAGGTTCCCGGCTTGCGCCGGTCGAGCTGAAGCTGGATGTCGGCGGCGGAAAGCTCGAGGCCGGGAGTGCAGCCGTCGACCACGCAGCCGATCGCCGGGCCGTGCGATTCGCCGAAGGACGTGACGCTGAAAAGTGAGCCGAAAGTATTGCCGGACATGGTTTGATTGCAGCGCCGGAAGCGCCGGTGAATTGGGGTCAGCGCTCCAGAAGATCGAGTTTCCCGGTCTTTCCGGCCCACTCGTCGGCATCGGCCGGCGGCTCCTTGCGCTCGATGATCACCGGCCAGGTTTTGGCCAGTTCGGCATTCAGCACGGTGCAGTGCTCCTGGCCCTTGGGCACGTCATCCTCGGCAAAAATCGCCTCGACCGGACATTCGGCGACGCACAGGGTGCAGTCGATGCACTCTTCGGGATCGATCACGAGGAAGTTCGGCCCCTCATGAAAGCAATCCACGGGACACACATCCACGCAATCCGTGTATTTGCACTTGATGCAGGATTCGGTAACGACGTAGGTCATGGTCTGGCTCCGGTTCGGGAAGACAATTTACCATCGCCGCGGGTCGTTGGCACAAGGCCGGGTTCGCCACGGAGGATATTTTTTGCTAGGATTCAAACTTGCACGCGACTGCTTCGCTGCAATCCATCGCGCCATCCGGCACCAAGCGCGGCACCCCGCGGCAAGCGGAACGCAAACACTCCCAGAGGATTTCATGAGCGAACACATTCACCACGTCACCGACAGCACTTTCAAAGCGGAAGTGCTCGACTCCGCAGTACCCACCCTGGTCGACTTCTGGGCCGAATGGTGCGGCCCCTGCAAGATGATCGCCCCCATCCTCGACGAAGTGGCCAAGGACTATTCCGGCAAATTGCGCGTGGCCAAGCTGAACATCGACGACAACCCCAAGGTGCCAGGCGAGTTCGGCATCCGCGGCATCCCGACCCTGCTTTTGTTCAAGGGCGGCAACGTCGAGGCGCAGAAAGTCGGCGCCCTGTCGAAATCGCAACTCACCGCATTCATTGACAGCAATCTCTGATCCCGTTACATTCCGGCTCGGAGCCTGATTCCGGGCCGCAGCAAAGCAAGACAGGCGCCCACGCACCAACAGCGCCGATCCGGTTCCCTTCCTGATCGAATTCATTCCCGAATTCATCCCCGACACCCCCCCTGTTCCGGCGCAATCCGCCGGGAATCCCGCGCAGGTAGTCCATGCACTTATCCGAGCTCAAAGCCCATCACGTCAGCCAGTTGCTGGAGATGGCGGCCGCCAACAACATCGAAGGCGCCAACCGGCTGCGCAAGCAGGACCTGATGTACGCGCTGCTGAAGAACGAAGCCAGAAAAGGCGAAACCATCTTCGGCGACGGCGTGCTGGAAATCCTGCCCGACGGCTTCGGCTTTCTGCGCGCGCCCGAGTGCTCCTACCTCGCCAGCACCGACGACATCTACATCAGCCCCAGCCAGGTGCGCCGCTTCAACCTGCGCTCCGGCGACACCATCGAAGGCGAGATCCGCGCGCCCAAGGAAGGCGAGCGCTACTTCGCCCTGGTCAAGGTCGACCGCGTCAATGGCGAGTCGCCCGAGGCGTCGAAGCACAAGATACTGTTCGAGAACCTGACGCCGCTGCACCCGACTGAGCACATGCTCATAGAGCGCGACATCCGCAGCGACGAAAACATCACCAGCCGTGTGATCGACATGATCGCGCCGATCGGCAAGGGCCAACGCGGCCTCATCGTATCGCCGCCCAAGGCCGGCAAGACCGTGCTGATGCAGCACGTCGCCCACGCCATCACCAGCAACCATCCGGATGTCGTCCTGATCGTCCTGCTGATCGACGAACGGCCCGAAGAAGTGACCGAGATGACCCGCACCGTCAAGGGCGAGGTGGTTGCCT
>CAIZHL010000460.1 GCA_903932755.1 uncultured beta proteobacterium | reverse complement strand
TGGTCGCCGGCGAGGATGCCGAGGCCGCCGGAGTAGATCGGCAGGCTTTCATGGAAGCCGAACTCGGCGCAAAAGTAGGCGATCAGGTCGGTGGCCTGCAGCGGCGGCTTGCCCGGCAATTGCAGCCGCGGCTCCGCGTGATACGAATCGAAGGCCGACAGCACGCGGTTCATGGTGCCGAGGAATACCGGATCGTCGGCGGCCTCGCTGATCCGCTTCTGGTCCATGCGCTTGAGGAAGGCCTTCGGGCTGTGATGCACCGCTTTCCACAGGCCCTGGCCAAGTCGCGCGAACAGGGAGCGGGTCGGCCGGTCCCAGCTGTACCAGAGGTTATTGGCGAGTTCGTTGAGGCGGACCAGGCGCGCCGGGATCTCGGGATTGACTTCGAGCTTGTAGCGGGTTCCGGGCATGACAGTTACACCTTCAGTTAGCGATGCGCCCATCAACCATCGAGCGCAGCGAGTCGATCAGTCACCCCCGCCCCGGGGCGGGGGTTGGGGGGTGGGGGGTATGCTGCCCCTGAGGGATGCGCTTGCGCATCCTCCGCCCCGGGGCGGGGGACGGGGGGTGGGGGGCGTCACTATTCTGCTTTTGCATTCTACGATGCCGGAATCACCTTTAGCGTGATGCGCTGATCGACGCCGGCGACCGGCGACCAGGCCAGCGTGATGCAGACCGCCTGCATGATTTTTTCGAAGCCGGCTTCGGATTGCGAGACGGTGCGATGCGGCCGCGCTTCGAGCCGCACCGGCTGGCTGGCGCCGATCTGCAATGCGCCGCGCAACTCGCTGTCGTCGAGCGTGATGCGCTGCATGCCGTCGAGTTCGAGCGCTTCGCCGAAGCCGCCGGGGACGCTGCCGTCGGCGAGCACATAGCGCCCGCCGAAGCCGTCGCAGCTGGGCAGCGCCAGGTTCATTTCAGTTTCGATGAGCTTGGGCAGGGCCGCGCCGCTGGCGCGGAAAACCACGCTCAGCGCGTCGCCGTCGAGCTGGTAGCTTTTCTCGATGCGCCAAGCCTCGCCGGCGGCGCTCCAGGTGCCCGGGTTCTCGCCGGGCGCGTAGAAATCCAGGGGGCGCAGCATGTCGTTGGCGCCGACTACGCTGTCGATGAAAATGCCGCGCGGACGTTCGTCAGGGTCGGCGTCGCCGGGCAGGATGGTGTGCAGGAAGGCGACGCGGTCGTGGGCCGAGGTGATGCCTTCGCCGCTTGCGTGTTCGGTCCGGGCCGCATCGGCGAGGTGGATCTTGGCGTGGTAGGCCTCCTCGTAGGCGCGCAGCGTGTCGCCGAAGTTGTGCGCCACGGCCAGGCTGGAGAATTCCACCAGCGAGGCGTGGCCGTCGTCGCGCACGTAGGCGTGGATGAACGGGTTGCGCAAGGCGGTTTCGACATGGCCGTCGTGGTCGAGGTCGCCCTGCTGCTGGCGCGGCCAGGGCGCCAGGCCTTCCAGCGCGGCCTCCAGCTTGAGCAGGTTGTTCCAGATGGCGCGGCGCAGGTGGGGCAGGTAGAGGCCGCCGAACAGGCCGTGCCAGTAGGCGTCGTTGGCCTGTGCCCGGTGCAGGTATTCCTGCAGTTCCGCCGTACGCTGTTCGGGCGGCAGGGCGGCGAGGCGGCGCGAGGCGCCGAGCATGCGCTTGTGCATCCAGTTGGCTTCGGTGTAGCGCGACATGAAGTTGCGCCAGATGCCGCCGCGCAGGAAGGGCTTGTGCATCTCGAAGCGGCCGGCGGCCTTTTCCTGCTCGAGCAGGGCATGGTAAGTCGCGGCGCGCGGGGCCGGCAGCGTCCATTCGTTCATCTCGATGTAGGAGGTGGTCGGCAGGTAGACGATGCCGCGCGTCTTTTCGCGCGCATGGTAGTCGGCATAGGTTTCGGTGCGGATCAGGGGCGAGGCCAGCACGCCTTCGACGAACTGCGTCAGCCAGCCTTTCTCGAACACCCATTCGTAGGTTTCGGGCCAGATGCCGAACTTCTCGATGTCGTCGAAGTAGATCGCCGCGCGGCGTCCCTGGCGCGCCAGGTCCTCGAGCCAGGCCACCGCTTCGCCGGCCGGCGAGAAGGGCAGGCGGTAACGTGCTTCCTCGGAGATGGGGAAGAGGTCGAGGCGGCGGCCGTCTTCATCGGTGGAGAAAAAGCTGTCGAGCCGGTCCTGGCTTTCGCCGGCGCAGAGGAAGTGGTAGTCGTCCACCGCCACGTAGCGGATGCCGGTGGCGACCAGCGAGGTCACCACCGAGGATTCCCAGACCCGTTCGGTGAGCCAGGCGCCGGAGGGACGCATGCCGAAGCGGCGCTCGATCTTGTCGGAGAGCGTGGTGATCTGCGTCACCCGGTCGCGGTGCGGGATCGCGGCCAGCACCGGCTCGCAGTCGCCGGAGCCGAACCACTCGACCTGGCCGCGGCGGGTCATCGCCGCCAGGCGCGCCATGTCGTCGGGGAAGCGCTCGTACAGCACATCGAGCAGCCAGCCGGAAAAATGCACGCTGAAGCGGAATTCCGGATAGCGCTCCATGACGCGCAGGAACATGCCGTAGCTGCGGACATGGGCGTCGTCGATGACCGCCGGGAAATTGCCGACGGGCTGGTGGGCGTGGACGCCGAAGAGGAGGCTGATGGTCATGGAAGGAGTCAGTGTTGTGAAGGATTTGCGCGCCGCATCGAGCCGCCGCTGGCGGTCTCCGATCCGGCGCAGATGGGGGTGTCGAGGATGGCCGGCGGTTCCAGCTGCAGCAGGCGATAAAGCCGCGCCAGGTTGCGCCGGTAGAGGCTGTCGAAGCTGGCGACGGCCGCCGACGGGTTGTAGTCGCCGAACCACCAGAACCAGTCCGAGCTTTCGCAGATCGCCAGCTGTTCTTCCACGGCGCCGGCCTCCCGGGCGTCGAGCCGCCCGCTGGCCAGCACGCGGTCGCAACTCTGCTTGGCTTCGCACAGCAGGTCCCAGGCGCGATTCTTGGCATCGTCGCCGATCCAGGTCGACAGCGTGCCATACACCCAGCTGCCTGCCGTCAGGCGCGGCAAGTCGACGGCGACGGGCGGCGAGGGGCGCGCCAGCAGGTCGGCATAGGTGGTGGTGCGGATGTGCGGGTGCGCGGCGAGCAGCTCGTAGAGGTCGTCGAAGAAGTAGTAGCCGTTGTAGGGATAGTGCTCCCAGGCGTTTTCGCCGTCGAGGATGATGCTGACCACCGGCGTTTCGTCCTCGGCGGCGCCGTCGAGGATGGCTTCGAGCTGATTGACCAGGTGTTGCGCGGCATCGCGGCCATGCCATTTGGCATAGTCGAAGCCGATCAGGTCGGAAAGCCGTTCGTCGCGGAAGAACAGGTTCAGCCCCGGGGCCTTCGCCAGCCGCCAGGGATGGAAGGCGGCGCGCGGGTCTGTCACGGCGCTCGCGGCCAGGCTGTTGTGCAGCACGCCCTCGCCGCTGGCGATCCAGCGGCAGCCCGACGCCGCGAGATGACGGACGAATTCTTCGGAAACCGCGCCTTCGGCCGGCCACATGCCGATCGGCGTCGCGCCGAAATGCCGCGCATGGCTGCGCCGGGCGGCTTCGATCTGGGCGATGACGCGGCTGCGGCCGCCCGGATAGGCGGCATTGAAGGGCAGCGGTGCGCCGGGCAGGCTTTCGCGCGCGACCTTGAAGTCGAGCAGCAGCGGCGACAGCGGGTGGGTCTGCGGGGTCGACGAAAGTTCGACCTGGCCGCGTTCGGCCAGCGCGCGCCAGCGCGGGATCAGGCCGCCGATCAGCTCGCCGATGCTGTCCAGCAAAGCTCGCCGGTCCGCCGCGCCATAGCCTTCGCCCTGGCTCATCAGCCTGGCCAGCAGCGGATTGCGGCGGCGTTCCGATTCGCCGGTCCAGGCCAGGTGGTACCAGGTCACCAGATCCGAAAAATAGGCGCCGGACAGGTAGCCGTAGGTCGACTCGCCTTCCTCGCTGAGCAGCAGGAAGATGTCGTGCAGGCGCTTGTAGTGCGGGAAGGGGGCCAGCATGGTGACGTGGTTGCTGCGAAAGCAGGTGCCGAGCAGAAGCTGGCGGTCCGCCGCATCGATGCGCTCCAGGTCGGGCGTCGCCAGCATGCGCAGCAGGGGATCGCGAAACTGCCCGCTGGCGAACTGCCGCGCATAGTCCTCGATCTGGTCCAGCAGCACCGGCACGAAGTTCACCACGCAGCGGATCGTCGGATGGCGTTCGAGGTGCGCGGCCATGTCGACATAGTCTTTCATGGCGTGCAGGTACACCCAGGGCAGGACGAACTCGCCCGTCGCCGTGTCGCCAGCGCCGAGTTTTTCAGCACTGCCGGTCGCGCCGTGGTCGCGATAGTCCGGCTGGTGCATGTGCCAGAGGAAGACGAGGTCGAGCTGTTTCATGATCGGGGGCGGGACCGAGGGATGTGGCTACCGGTCAAGATTTCGAGCGTAGCGAGCATCCTTTGACCCCCGCCCAGGGGCGGGGGACGGGGGTGGGGGGCCAGGGTGGGGGGCCATGATGACCTTGGTGATTGCCATGATCGGGGTTTCGATCATGGCAATCACCTTATATGGTGTGCTTGCTGGCCGAGCATTTCCGGCGTCACCAGCGTAATGCCGTTTTCGCTGACGTGGAAGCGCTTGCGGTCGGCCTCGATGTCGTAGCCGATGGTGAGGCCTTCGGGCACGCGGCAATGCTTGTCCATCACCACCCGGCGCAGCCTGGCGCGGCGGCCGATGTCCACGTCGGGCAGGATCACCGAGTCCTCGATCTGCGCATAGCTATGGACATGCACGCGCGAGAAAAGCAGCGAATGCCGCACCAGCGCGCCGCTGATGATGTCGCCGCCGGAAACCAGCGAATCGACCGCCATGCCGCGCCGGCCGTCGTCGTCGAAGACGAACTTGGCCGGCGGCAACTGTTCCTGGTGGGTCCAGATCGGCCAGTCGTCGTCGTAGAGGTTGAGCTCGGGCGTGACCTTGGTCAGCTCCATGTTGGCCTCCCAGTAGGCATCGATGGTGCCGGCATCGCGCCAGTAGGGAATCCGGGTGTCGTCCATGCCGACGCATGAATTGGCGAAGTCGTGGGCGAACACGCGGTAGCGGTCCACGCAATGCGGGATCAGGTCCTTGCCGAAGTCGTGCGAGGACTTCGGATCGTCGTGGTCGCGGATCAGCTGTTCGTAGAGGAATTCCGCATTGAAGACATATACGCCCATGCTGGCCAGGGCGCGGTCGGGGCGGCCGGGAATCGCCGGTGGATCCTTGGGCTTCTCGACGAAGGCCACCACGCGCTGCTGGTCGTCGACGTGCATGACGCCGAATTCGGTCGCCTCGTGGCGCGGAACATCGATGCAGGCGACGCTGAAATCCGCCTGCCTTTCGGCGTGTTCGGCCAGCATGCTCGCGTAGTTCATCTTGTAGACGTGATCGCCGGACAGCACCAGCACGTGTTTGGGCCGGTTGCGCCGGATCAGGTCGAGATTCTGGAATACGGCATCCGCCGTCCCCCGATACCAGTGCTCGCTGATCTGCTGCTGCGCCGGCAGGATGTCGATGAATTCGTGGAAGCGGCCGTCGAGGAAACTCCAGCCGCGCTGCAGGTGCTGGATCAGGCTCTGCGCCTTGTACTGGGTGGCGACGCCGATGCGGCGGATGCCG
>CAIZHL010000459.1 GCA_903932755.1 uncultured beta proteobacterium | reverse complement strand
GTCAGCATCTCCGGCCTGATCCTGTTGTCATCGTGTTTGGGGTAGCCCAGCACGATAGAAAGATTTCTTTCGGCCTGTGCCTTTGCCCTAAGATCCCCTTTCTTAGCTGGGCCAGATCCTCGACGAATGCGAAAAGAACCCGCCCAAGGGCCTGATCTTCAAGTCGGCCAAGGAGGCCGGTTTCATCGCCGGCGCCAACATCGAGGAATTCACCACGGCCGATACGCCGCAGAAGGCGCGCGCCCTGGTCAAGCGCGGCTGGGATGCCTACAACCGGCTCGCCGCCGTCAAGTATCCGACGCTGGCGCTGGTGCGCGGCCACTGCATGGGCGGCGGCACGGAACTGGCGCTGGCCTGCCGCTACCGCATCGCGGTCGACGAGCCCGGCACCAAGTTCGCGTTGCCCGAGGTCATGCTCGGCATCGTCCCCGGCTGGGGCGGCATGCTGCGCCTGCCGGAAATAATCGGTCCGGCGGCGGCCTTGGACATGATGCTGACCGGCAAGAACATCGATGCCAAGCGGGCGAAGAAAATGGGCCTGGCCGACGAGTGCGTGCCGCCGCGCGTGATGGAAAACGCCGCGCGCATGCTGGTGCTCTCCGGCAAGCCGCCGCGCCAGGACACGCTCCCCTTCCTGCAGAAGCTGATGAACGGCCCGCTCAAGAGCATGGTCGGCAACGGTGCGAAGAAGCAGGTGGCGAAGCGTGTGAGCCCCGAGCACTACCCGGCGCCCTACGCGATCATCGACCAGTGGCAGAACTACAACGGCAACACGCTGGCCGTGCCGGCCGACAAGCCGACCTCGATCGACGCGCTCATCAACTCCCCGACCACGCGCAACCTGATACGCGTCTTCTTCCTGCAGGACCGGCTCAAGGGTTTCGGCAAGGACGCCAAGTCGTTTTCCCCGCAGCGCGTGCACGTCGTCGGCGCCGGCGTCATGGGCGGCGACATCGCCGCCTGGTGCGTGCTGCGCGGCATGACCGTGACTTTGCAGGACCAGTCGGTGGAGCGCATCGCGCCGGCCGTCGGCCGGGCGGCGAAGTTCTTCGAAAAGAAACTGCGCGACAAGAAGCTGGCCCGCTTCGCGCTCGACCGTCTGATTGCGGACCCGAAGGGCGACGGCGTGCGCCAGGCCGACGTCATCATCGAGGCCATCTTCGAAAATCTCGACGCCAAGCAAGCGCTGTTCGCCGACATCGAGGCGCGGGCCAAACCCGAGGCCGTGATCGCCACCAACACCTCCTCGCTCAAGCTGGCCGATATCGCGGCGACGTTCAAGGATCCCTCGCGCCTGGTCGGCATCCACTTCTTCAATCCGGTGGCGATGATGCCGCTGGTCGAGGTGGTGGCCGGTGAGCGCACGTCACTCGACGTGGCGCAGAAGGCGGCTGCCTTCGTGCGCAAGATCGACAAGCTGCCGCTGCCGGTCAAGGACGCACCGGGCTTCCTGGTCAATGCCGTGCTCGGCCCCTACATGCACGAGGCCATGAAATGCGTGGACGAGGGCATTTCACCCGAGGCCATCGATGCCGCGCTGGTCGCCTTCGGCATGCCCATGGGTCCGATCGAGCTGGCCGATACCGTCGGCCTCGACGTCGCGGTACATGCCGGCAAGCAACTGGTGGCCGCTGCGACCCCGCCGAAAAAACTGGTCGAACTGTTCGAGGCCGGCAAGCTGGGCAAGAAGTCCGGCCAGGGTTTCTACACGTGGGTGGATGGCAAGGTGCAGAAAGTCGGCGCTGGCGACACGGCGAATCCGGAACTGGCGCAGCGCATGTTGAAGCCCTTGCTCGAAGCCACGCAGCGCCTGGTGCGGGAGGGCGTGGTCGCCGATGCGGAACTGGCGGACGCCGGCGTGATTTTCGGCACCGGCTTCGCGCCCTGGACCGGTGGCCCGATGAACTACCTCGCCAGCCGCAGCTAGGCCGACCGCCCTAGCTCCCAGGCGTGCAGCGCCAGTTTGCGCTCCACGCCCCAGCGGTAGTTGCTGCTGTCTCCATCCTCGCGGATCACGCGGTGGCAGGGGATCAGGCAGGCAATGCTGTTCGCGGCGAGCGCCGAGCCGACGGCGCGCGCCGCGCGCGGCTGGCCCAGATGGGCGGCCAGCCGGCCATAGGACACCAGCGACGCCGGCGGGATTTTCAGCAGGGCTTCCCAGACCTTGATCTGGAAGTTCGTACCGCGCAGCAGGAGATGCAGCTTTCCCGGCGTCGGCGTGGCGGGGAAGACCCGCTGCGCCAGTGCGCCGGCGCCGGCATCGTCGCGCATCAAACGCGCCGCCGGCCAATCCTTGCGCAGGACATCCAGCTTTGCCGCGTGGTCATCGTCACAAAATGCCAGATGACAAACGCCGCGCGGCGTCCAGCCGAACAGGGCGTCGCCCAGCGGTGTGGCGGCGAAGCCGTGGCGCAGTTCGACGCCCGCGCCCCGGGCGCGAATCTCGCCCGGCGTCATGGCTTCGCAGCTCACCATCAGGTCGTGCAGGCGGCCGGGCCCGGAGAGGCCGGCGTCCAGCGCGGCCTCGAGCATGCCGCTCGAGGCGCGCAGCGCAGTGAGCGCATGCTCTTTGGTCAGGTACTGGAGGAAGCGCTTGGGCGAAAGCCCGGCCCAGGCCGAGAAGAGCCGCTGCAGGTGGTATTCGCTCAGCTTCGCCGCCGCCGCGATTTCGGCCAGTTCCGGCTGGCGCGCGGCGTTGGCGCGGATGAAGGCGATGGCCCGCGCCACTGCGACGTATTGCCGATGCCAATCGCGGCCGTGTTCCAACGGGGCCGTTTCAGGCATTGGCGGCTTCCTTGCGCGGGGCCAGCATGCGTGGCGAAAAGCCGGTGACCAGCGCGGTGCCGGCGATGACGACGGCACCGCCGGCCAGCGTGTGCCAGCCGACCGCCTCGTCGAGGACCAGCCAGCCGAAGAAGGTGCCGAACAGCGGAATCAGGAAAGTCACGGTCAGGGCCGGCGCGGCACCGATGTCCTCGATCAGGCGGAAATAGAGCAGGTAGGCGACGCCGGTGCAAAGCACGCCGAGTGCCGCGACGAGCGCGAGCATGCCTGGCGCCGGCACCGCGGCGGGCGGAAAAAGCAGCAGCGCCGGCGCCAGCAGCAGGCTGGCGGCCCACATGCTGCCGTGGGCGTTGGCGAAGGGGTTCACGGTCAGCGCGGACTTCGCGTAGTTGCTTGCCACGGCATAGCAAAGTGCGGCCGCCAGCGAGGCGGCGATGGCGAACCCGGCGCCCGGCTGCAGGGCGATGCGGTCGAAGCCGACCAGCAGGCCGACGCCGGCGACGCCGAGCGCCAGTCCGCCCAGCGTGCGGCCGGGGAGCGGCGCGCGCTGCCAGGCGGCCGTGATCAGCGCGCCCCAAAGTGGCGACGTGGCGTTGAGGATGGACAGCATCGCCGCCGACAGCGTCAGCGCGGCGTAGCCGAAGAGCAGGAAGGGCAGCGCGGAATTGAACAGGCCGATGACCAGGTAGTGGCGCCAGTGCATCCGCCAGGCCAGCGGCCGGCGCAGCAGCAGGGCCACCGCGGCGAGGAACAGGGCGGCGAGCAGCACCCGCGCCTCCATCAAGGGCACCGGGCCGAGCGCCGGGGCGCCCATGCGGATCAGCAGGAAGGAGCCTCCCCAGATGGCGGAAAGGATCAGCAGGCGGAAGAGGCTGGCGGTAGTCACGGGCGTCAGTATCGGGGATGGCGGCGCACCGCGCCACCCGATTCTTGCTCGCCTATACTGGCGCCCTGGACAGCAAGGGAGAACGGCCATGGGCCACGAAGGCGTGAAGATACCGGGGCGCGAGCCGGTGCTGCGGGTGGTGCCGATGCCGGCCGACATGAACCCCAACGGCGACATCTTCGGCGGCTGGGTCATGGCCCAGGCCGACGTCGCCGGTGCAATCCCGGCCATCCGCCTCGCCCGCGGCCGCATCGCCACGGTGGCGGTGCAGTCCTTTCTGTTCAAGCAGCCGATTTCGGTGGGCGACATCGTCAGCTTTTACGCCGAAGTGGTGAAGGTGGGCCGGACCTCGATCACCGTCGATGTCCAGGTCTTCGCCGAGCGCCATCCGGCCAACCCGGTGGTGGTCAAGGTCACCGAGGCGCAGCTGACCTATGTCGCGATCAACGACGACGGCAGCAAGCGCGAGATTCCTCCCGCCGCCTAGGGACCTTATCCGCAGGTCGCGCAGGCGGTTTGCATGATTCCGCCAACTGCGGCGATGCGGCTCATGCCAGTTCCGCCCGGGCTTGCATGGTCAGCCAGCCCTCGTGGTCCTCGGCCCACAGGCGCACCGTCCTTCCGTCCGCGCCGGGTTGTCCCTTCAGGGAAAACGGATGGATATCGAATGTCGGGCGAACCGCCTTGAATTCAAAGCGCTTGATGAAGGCCGACGGGGCGTTTCGACGCAGCAGGTCGAGCAGCAGCGTGGCGATCAGCGGCCCATGCACCACCAGTCCGGGATATGCCTCGACGCCGGTGGCGTAGGAACGGTCGTAATGGATGCGGTGGCCGTTGAATGTCAGTGCCGAGTAGCGGAACAGCAAGACCGGATCGGGATGCACCTGCCTTTGCCATGCCGCATCGACTTCCGCCGCCGCGGGTTTGGGTGCCGGGTCGCCCGGCCGCGCTGCCGCCCGGTAAACAATGTCATGACGCTCGGTCAATGCCAGGCCGGCCGCATTGTGCACATCATGGCGGACCCGGACGAAGACCAGGTCGCCGCCGCTCCCCTTCTTGTGGGCGACCGACTCGATGGTGGAAATCCGCGAGGCCCGGTCGCCCGCCCGCAACGGATTGTTCTCGTTCCAGGTGAAATCGCCGCCGGCCCACATCCTGCGCGGCAGGGGAACCGGCGGCAGGAAGCCGCCGCGCCTGGCATGCCCGTCCGGCCCGAGTTCCCGCTGCGGATGACGGGGCAGGAAGTAGAGCCAATGCCATAAATGGGGCAGGGTCGAGCCCGGCTGCGGTTCCGGGTCATCGCGGTCGAGCGTGGCGCTCAGGCCGCGGATGGGCGCAAGCGTGATTTCGTCGCTGAGCGTCTCGTTCCTGCCTACCCATCCTTGCATCACGCCCAACTCCTCGGGAGTGATGGGCGCCACGTCTTGCGTGCTCATATGTAAGTGCTCCTGTCCGTCTGATGTCGTTTGGTCGGGGACGGGCCGGGGCTGGGTCCGATTCCCGCAACCAGCCATGTTCCAGAAATATCTTGCCTTGCCTCTTGAAGAATGGGGCTATTGGCCATATTATTAGCACTCGTTGGCGGTGAGTGCTAATAATAGCCCTGCGCCCGACTCAGACCTGCGGCCCGCCCGCACCGGCTTTTTCTGTTCCAACCCAGTTTAGAGGAGATCAACCCCATGAAAATTCGTCCTTTGCATGATCGCGTTATCGTCAAGCGTCTCGAAGAAGAGAAGAAAACCGCTTCCGGCATCGTCATTCCCGACAACGCCGC
>CAIZHL010000458.1 GCA_903932755.1 uncultured beta proteobacterium | reverse complement strand
TTCGACGTCACCATCAGCCGCCGCGGCCAGCATTGCCGGATCAGCGGCGAATTGGCGCAATCGCGGCTGGAAGCCACGGCCCTGCAGCTTTTCTACGAGCAGGCGGGCGAACCGCTGTCGATCGACGAAGTCCAGCTCGGCCTGATCGAGATCGCCCGCAACCGCAATACGGGTTTGCCATACTCGCCGGTGCCGCCGAATGCCGGGCTGCTTACGCGCAAAACCGACCTGCACGGCCGCACGCCGAACCAGGTCCGTTACCTGCGCGACATCCAGGAACACGACATCACCTTCGGCATCGGCCCCGCCGGCACCGGCAAGACCTACCTCGCGGTGGCTTCGGCGATCGACGCCTTCGAGCGCGATCAGGTCAGCCGCATCGTCCTCACCCGGCCGGCGGTCGAGGCCGGCGAGCGCCTGGGCTTCCTGCCCGGCGACCTGGCGCAGAAGATCGACCCCTACCTGCGCCCGCTCTACGATGCGCTCTACGACCTGATGGGTTTCGAAAAAGTCTCCAAGCTGTTCGAGAAGCAGAACATCGAAATCGCGCCGCTGGCCTACATGCGCGGGCGCACACTGAATCACGCCTTCATCATCCTCGACGAGGCGCAGAACACCACGCCGGAGCAGATGAAAATGTTCCTGACGCGCATCGGCATCGGCGCCAAGGCCGTGGTCACCGGCGACGTGACGCAGATCGACCTGCCGCGCGGACAGAAGTCGGGACTGATCGAAGCGCGACGCATCCTCGCCGACGTGCGCGGGCTGGCCTTCACCGAATTCGACGCATCCGACGTGGTGCGCCACCCGCTGGTGGCGCGCATCGTCGATGCCTACCAGAAACATGACCCCGCGCGCCCGCCTGCCTGAACTACGCTTGACGGTGCAGTACCCCGGCGGCAAGCAAGGCGCGCCGACACGGCCGCAGGTGCGCCGCTGGGTCCGCTCCGCCTGCGCGACCCCGGCCGAAGTGACGGTGCGCTTCGTCGACGGTGATGAGGGCCGCAGCCTCAATCACGATTACCGGGGCAAGGACTACGCCACCAACGTCCTGTCCTTCCCTTACGCATCCGGCGCAACGCTGAGTGGCGACCTGGTGCTCTGCCTTCCCGTCCTCGAACGTGAGGCGCGGGAGCAGGGCAAGTCCCTGGAAGCCCACTGCGCCCACCTTATCGTGCATGGTATGCTGCATTTACAGGGCCATGACCATGAGACCGGCCGCGCCGACGCTGACCGCATGGAAGCGCTCGAGCGGGAAATACTGGCCGACCTCGGTTACCCCGATCCTTACGCGTAAATAATGGACCCATCCAGTAGACCCGGACTCATCGAACGTCTTACCGCGCTGCTGCTGCGCGAACCCGAAGACCGCGAACAACTCCTTGAACTGCTTCATGGCGCCTTCGAGCGCCACCTGATGGACGCCGATGCGCTGTCCATCATCGAAGGCGCGCTGTCCGTCGCCGACATGGCTGTGCGCGACATCATGGTGCCGCGGGCGCAGATGGATGTGATCGACATCAACGACAGCCCGGAACAGATCGTCGAGACCGTGCTGGACACGGCCCACTCGCGCTTTCCCGCCATCGGCGAGAGCAAGGACGACGTGCTCGGCATCCTGCTGGCGAAGGACCTGCTGCGCTATTTCGCCGGCAAGGAGTTCGACCTGCGCGACACGCTGCGTCCGGCGATCTTCATCCCCGAGTCGAAGCGCTTGAACGTGCTGTTGCGTGAATTCCGGGCGTCGCGCAACCATATGGCCATCGTGGTCGACGAATACGGCGGCGTGGCAGGACTGGTGACCATCGAAGACGTGCTGGAACAGATCGTCGGCGACATCGAGGACGAATACGACTTCGACGAAACTGCGGACAACATCGTTACCGACAATACCGGCCGCTTTCGCGTCAAGGCCCTGACCGAAATCGCTGATTTCAACGCGGCGTTCGCCACGAAATTCTCCGACGAGCATTTCGACACCGTGGGCGGACTGGTCATCCATCACCTCGGGCGCCTGCCCAAGCGCAACGAGGTCGTCATCATCGACGGCCTGCGCATGCAGGTCCTGCGCGCCGACAGCCGCCGCGTGCATACCCTGCTGGTCGATCCGCAGAAGGATCTGCCGCTGTCACCGCCTCCTGCCGCCGACCAATGACGGAACCGGGTACGCAGCGACGGCCGGCAGCCTCGCTACGTGCCGTCGTCGCGGCATTTGCCCTCGGTGCCTTCTGCGTCCTCGGTTTCGCCCCCTTCGACGCGTATCTCGCCGTATGGCCGGCGCCGACTTTTTCCCTGGGCGGCCTGTTCCTGCTCTGGCGCCGCGCCGCGACCGCGCGCGAAGCCGCGCTGCTCGGCCTCGCCTGGGGTGCGGGCTGTTTCCTGAGCGGCGTGTCCTGGGTCTATGTCAGTCTTTCGCAATTCGGCGGCATGGCGCCGCCCGCAGCGGCAGCGGCAACCCTGGCGTTCTGCCTTTACCTCGCCCTGTTTCCCGCGCTGGCCGGCGGCCTGTTCCTACGCTGGCGCAGAAACACGGCGCGCGACGTCTGGCTCTTCGCCGGCCTGTGGACGCTCAGCGAATGGCTGCGCGGCACACTGTTCACCGGCTTTCCCTGGCTCGCCGTCGGCTATTCGCAAAGCCCGCCCAGCCCGCTCGCCGGCTGGGCGTCGGTGCTCGGCGTGTATGGCGTCGGCTTCATCGTCGCCCTGATCGGCGGGCTGCTTGGTGAAATGCGCAGCACCGGCTGGCGCAAACCGCGGGCCTGGGTCGCGATACTGCTGCTGATCGGCCTCGGCGGCATGCTGCGGCTGATGGACTGGACCCAGCCGGTCGGCAGCCCGGTCACCGTCAGTCTGCTGCAGGGCAACGTGCCGCAAAGCCTGAAATGGGATCCGAAGCGGCTGCCGCTGTCGGTGGATACCTATCTGAAGCTGGCGCGCGCCCATCCGGCGACGCTCACCGTTCTGCCGGAGACGGCCATTCCCCTTTACTTCAGCGAGGTGCCACGCGACGTATTGCGCGGCCTGACCGGCCATGGCGATGCCTTGATCGGCGTCGCCATCGGCACCACCGACGGCGGCTACGCCAACGGCGTCGTCGCGCTGACGCCGCAACTCGCCGCCAGCGCCTATGCCAAGCGCCACCTGGTGCCCTTCGGCGAGTACCCGCCGCCCGGCTTTGCCTGGTTCTTCAACTTCGCGCGCATCCCGATGTCGAACTTCACCGCCGGTCCGTCGCGCCAGGAGCCGCTGACAGTGGCCGGGCAGCGCATCGCACCGAACATCTGTTACGAGGACCTGTTCGGCGAGGAACTGCTCGGCGCGCTGCCGACGGCGACCTTGCTGGTGAACCTTTCGAATACGGCCTGGTTCGGCGATTCGCTGGCGCAGCCCCAGCATTTGCAGATCGCCCAGCTGCGCGCCATCGAAACCGGCCGCGTCATGCTGCGCGCGACCAATACCGGGATGACCGCCATGGTGGCGGCAAACGGAACCATCGCCGCCGCGCTGCCGCCCTTCGTCACCGCTGCACTGGTGGTGCAGGCCCAGGGGCGCAGCGGACTGACGCCCTATGCGCGCTGGGGCAACCTGCTGATACTGTTGATCGCAACCGGCGCCTGCCTGACGGCCCTGCGTCGGCGCAAAAGCTAGAGCTTGTAGGCCGCCAGGTCGATGGTCAGCGTCGGGCGGCCCATGGCCCGCAGAGCCGCGCAAAGGAAACGGCGGACATCGGCGGTCGCCGGATGGTAATCAGCGGGTTTGAAATTCAGGGCCAGCAGCAGGATCTGGTCGACCAGCAGCATCTTGCCCATCGGATTCGGGGTTTCCAGTCCCGCCGAAAGGAAGGCATCGGCGATCCAGTGGCGCGCCGCAGCCGGCTCGAAAGCGGCCAGTTCATCCGCCCCAAGCGGGAAATCGTAACGCTCGCCGTTTTTCAACACCACACTGACTTCATGATCCACGGTACTGCTCCTTTTGGCTCTGGTTGACCTGGCGCGGATGATACCGGAAGCGGACGCCGTCGTAGCCAACGCCCGCTGCGACAGGGTCTGCCGCACAGCAACTTGACGGCGGCGGCAGGCTCCCCATAATGCCTCATCCCAAACCTGCGATGGAGCCGAAACCATGCCTACCCGTGCCGCCTGGCAATACTTACTGATCCTTGCCGCCGCGCTTTTCGCCGCTCCGTCGATTGCGGCGCCCATCGTCGACGCCGCCGCCGTCAAGGCCGCCCAGGCGCGCGGCGCCATCGTCTGGGACGTGCGCGCCACGCCGCTCTACCGCAAGGGCCACATCCCCGGCGCGGTCAGCATCGGCGACGCCGGCACGGTGCTGCGCAATGCCGTCACCGAAGACTTCATCGAAACCGCACAGGTCGAGAAAATCCTCGGCAATGCCGGCATCGATCCGGCCAGGGAAGTCATCGTCTATGCCGACCGCGGCAATCCCTACGCCTATTTCGGCCGCTTCGCCCTGCAGTACTACGGCGCGCAGAAGGTCAGCGTCTTCCATGAGGGCATCGAAGGCTGGCAGGAGGCCGGCAACGCGGTGGAAACCGCCGACGCGCAGCGGTCCGCCGTCGCCCTCAAGCTCACCCCGCGGCCGGATCTGATCGCCAGCACCGAGGACGTGGTGGCCCGCGCCAAGACCGGCGCGGTGCAGATCATCGATGCCCGTACCGCCGGCGAATACCTCGGCAACGACGTGCGCGCCATCCGCGGCGGCCACATCCCCGGTGCCTTGAACATCCCCTACGAGCAGAACTGGAAGGACCCCGAAACCAACGCCAAGATGTCGCGCCGCCAGGTGCCGGACAACAAGGGCGCAGGCCTGGCGTCATCCGATGCGCTGAAATCGCTCTACGCCAAGCTCGACCCGAACAAGGAAACCGTGGTCTATTGCCAGAGCGGCGTGCGCGCCTCGGAAACCGCTGCGGTGCTGGAGACGCTGGGCTTCAACAAGGTCAAGGTCTACGACTCGTCGTGGCTGGGTTATGCGGCCCGCCTCGATGCCCCGGCGGAACGCGAAACCTTCTTCAACGTCGGCGCCATGAACGGCAAACTCGCTTCGATGCAGCGCAAGATCGACGAACTGGAACGCATGATCGGCGAGTTGCATTCCAACCACACCGCCAAGGCCGCCTGCCCTGCAGGCAAGGTCTGCTGAAACGTCGCCGGCGCGCGCTAGCGCCGGCCGGAAACCCTGTAAAATCCGTGCCTTCGCGATTCGACAGGGTTTCCCGATGAGCACTACCAAACCCACGTTCCAACAGATCATTCTGCGTCTGCAGCAGTTCTGGAACGACCAAGGCTGCGCCCTGCTGCAGCCCTATGACATGGAAGTCGGCGCCGGCACCAGCCATACCGCCACTTTCTTGCGCGCCCTCGGCCCCGAGCCGTGGAAAGCGGGCTACGTGCAGCCCTCGCGCCGCCCCAAGGACGGCCGCTACGGCGAGAATCCAAACCGCATGCAGCATTACTACCAGTACCAGGTGGTGCTGAAGCCCGCGCCGGAAAACATCCTCGAGCTCTACCTCGCCTCGCTCGAAGCGCTGGGCTTCGACCTCAAGCAGAACGACGTGCGCTTCGTCGAGGACGACTGGGAGAATCCGACGCTGGGCGCCTGGGGCCTGGGCTGGGAAGTCTGGCTCAACGGCATGGAAGTCACCCAGTTCACCTACTTCCAGCAGGCCGGTGGTCTGGAATGCAAACCGGTCACCGGCGAAATCACCTATGGCCTCGAGCGCCTGGCCATGTATCTGCAGAATGTCGACAACGTGTATGACTTGGTCTGGACCACCGGTCCGCAGGGCGTGGTCAAGTACGGTGATGTCTATCACCAGAACGAAGTCGAGCAGAGCGCCTACAATTTCGAGCATGCCGATGTGGAGATC
>CAIZHL010000457.1 GCA_903932755.1 uncultured beta proteobacterium | reverse complement strand
GGCGACAAGCGCATCCTGCTGATCGCCGGCGAGCCGGTGCCCTATTGCCTGGCGCGCATTCCCAAGGCCGGCGAGTCGCGCGGCAATCTCGCCGCCGGCGGCAAGGGCGTGGCGCGCCCGCTGCTGGGCCGCGACCGCGAAATCGCCGAGGCGCTGGCGCCGACTTTATGGGCGCGCGGCCTCCTCATCGTCGGCCTCGACGTGATCGGCGACAGCCTTACCGAGATCAACGTCACCAGCCCCACCTGCTTCGTCGAGATTGCGCAGCAGACGAAGTTCGATGTCGCGGCGATGCTGGTGGACGCCCTGGAACGGGAGTGTTCCGGCTCCTGAGCCTGCTTGTTGCGGCTTGGCTGCTCGCCGCCTGCGGGCCGGCCGAGCCGTGGCGGCAGGAATCCTATGTTTTCGGCACCCGCGTCGAGCTCGCCATCGCCGGCCTGCCCGAAGCGCAGGCGCGCGCCGCCGGCAATCGCGTGCTGCAGGAGTTCGACCGCCTGCATCGCACCTACCACGCCTGGCAGCCATCCGAACTGTCGGCGCTTAACGAGGCCATCGCCGCCGGGCGCAGCCATGAAGTCAGTGCCGAGTTCGCCGCCTACATCCGCGAAGCGCAGGCGGTGGCTGCCGCCGGCGAGCATTTGTTCGATCCCGGCATCGGTCGCCTGATCGCACTCTGGGGCTTCCACACCGACGAAATCCAGGCGCGCCTGCCGGACGGCGAAGCGCTCAAGGCGCTGATCGCGTCAAAGCCTTCGATCGCCGACCTGAAACTGGAAGGCAGGCGCGTCAGCAGTGGCAACAAGGCCGTCGCCCTTGACTTCGGTGGATACTTGAAAGGTGTCGCGCTCGACCGCGCCGTCGCCTCGCTCAAGGCCGACGGCATCGCCAACGCGCTGGTTAACATCGGTGGCAACGTCATGGCGCTGGGTACGCGCGACGGCGCCGGCACACCCTGGCGCATCGGCATCCAGCATCCGCGGCCGCAGGGCGTCGGCGGCGCGCCGCTGGCCACGCTGGAACTGAAGGACGGTGAAGCCATCGGCACTTCCGGTGATTACCACCGCTATTTCGAGGTGGCGGGGCGTCGCTACTGCCACCTGCTCGATCCGCGCACGGGCTTCCCGGCCGAAGCCACGCAGGCGGTGACGGTGCTGATCGGCCCCGGGCCGGCGGCCGGCATGAGGTCCGACGCCCTGTCCAAACCCATTTTCATTGCCGGCGCGGAATGGCGCGCGATGGCCCGCAGGCTCGGCGTTGCCGCGGTACTGAAAGTCGGCGCTGACGGCACGGCGAGCGCGACGCCGGCGATGCAGGCGCGCATCAAGATCGAAGTGCCGGACCTCAAACTGGCGGTGGTGCAATGAGCGACGATCCGGACATCGCGCGCAACGTGCGGCGCACCGTCGGCATCGCTGCCCTGAAGCGGATTCGCCGCATCGTCGATGCCGACAATGAACTCGAAGCCGGCAAGCAGCGCTGGGCGCGGCGGATGGGCATCGGCTTTGCTCTGGCGGCGGCGCTGGTTCTGGCCTGGATGCTGATCCGATAGAATGGCGCCATGATCGGACTCTTCCTCCTCACCCACAGCACCTACGGCGAAGCGCTGATCCAGTGCGCCTGCCATGTGCTCAACAAGCGACCGCTGCAGATCGCCCAGCTTGGTGTCGCCGCGCAGGACGATCCGCTGGACGCGCTGCCGCTGGCGCGCGACATGCTGAAGCTGGTCGATACGGGTGGCGGCGTACTGATCCTGACCGACATCTATGGCGCCACGCCGTCCAACCTGGCCATGAAGCTGCTCGAACCGGGGCGCATCGAAGGCATCGCCGGCGTCAACCTCCCCATGCTGTTGCGTGCCATCGCCTACCGCGACAAGGACATGGAAACCCTGATCACCCGCACCGTCGCCGGTGGCCGCGACGGCGTGCTCAATATGCTGAAACACTGATGCCGCGCGTCGAAGCCGAAATCCTCAACAAGCTCGGCCTGCATGCCCGCGCTTCGGCCAAGCTGACCCAGCTCGCCGGTTCCTTCCCCTGCGAGGTCTGGATGGAGCGCGGCAGCCGCCGCATCAATGCCAAAAGCATCATGGGTGTGATGATGCTGGCCG
>CAIZHL010000456.1 GCA_903932755.1 uncultured beta proteobacterium | reverse complement strand
CGACGTCGCCGGTCCCTACCAGTTCACCCACACCGCCGCGCACCAGGCCTGGTACGCCGCGGTCAATGCGCTGTTCGATCCCTTCAGGAAATTCAAGGCCGACTACTCGGTGATCCCCTGGGCGACCTTTGTCGAGCCCGAAGTGGCGCGCGTCGGCCTCAACGAGACGGAAGCGAAGGAGAAAGGCGTCGCGTATGAAGTCAGCCGCTACGACATCGACGACCTCGACCGGGCGATTGCCGACAGCGAGGCGCACGGCTTCATCAAGGTGCTGACCGTGCCGGGCAAGGACCGCATCCTCGGCGTCACCATCGTCGGCGAACACGCCGGCGACCTGATCGCCGAATACGTGCTGGCCATGAAGCATGGCATCGGCCTGAACAAGATTCTCGGCACCATCCATATCTACCCGACCATGGCCGAGGCCAACAAGTACGTCGCCGGCGTCTGGAAGAAGGCGCATGCGCCGCAAGCCTTGCTGGCCTGGGTGGAACGTTTCCACAGTTGGCGGCGGGGCGGCTGATGAATGCCGCACCGGCGCTTTCCATCATCCTGCCGGCGCTGAACGAAGCGGCGGGGATCGTCGCCGCGCTGGAGGCCCTGGCGCCCCTGCGCGCCGAAGGCGTCGAGGTCATCGTCATTGACGGCGGCAGCACGGATCGCAGCGTCGGCCTGGCGGCGCCTCTGGCCGATCGGGTACTCACGGCGCCGCGCGGCCGCGGCAGCCAGATGAATGCCGGCGCCGCCGTGGCGCGTGGCGGCGTGCTGCTCTTCCTGCATGCGGATACGCGCTTGCCCCAGGGCGCCGCGCGGTTCATCGCGCAAGCCGTCGGCGGCGGCCGGCACTGGGGCCGCTTCGACGTGCGGATCGAGGGCAGTTCCGCCTGGCTGCCGCTGGTGGCGGCCATGATGAACCGGCGTTCGCGGCTGACCGGCATCGCCACCGGCGATCAGGCCATGTTCGTGTCGCGCGCGGCGTTCACGGCGGCCGGTGGTTTTGCCGACATTCCGCTGATGGAAGACATCGACCTGTCGCGCCGGCTGTTGCGCATCGGCCGCCCGGCCTGCCTCGCGGCCCGCGTCACGACCTCGGGACAGCGCTGGGAGGCACAGGGCGTGTGGCGCACCATCCTGCGCATGTGGTGGCTGCGCCTGCGCTTTTTCTTCGGCGCCGATCCGCGGCGCCTGGCCGTTGACTATGGCTACACCCCCCGCGAATCCTGAAGCGGCAGGGCAGGTCGGCGTCGCCATCTTCGCGCGCGCGCCGGTGGCGGGCGAAGCCAAGACGCGGCTGATTCCCCTGCTCGGCGCGGCGGGCGCGGCCGGCCTGCAGGACTGGATGCTGCAGCGGACCGTGGCCATGGCATTTGCGGCCGATGTCGGCCCCGTCACACTCTGGTGCGAAGGCGACCCCGAACATCCCGCCTTCATCCGCTGCCGCGAACTCGGCCCCTTGCACATCCGGTCGCAAGTGGCGGGCGACATCGGCCGGCGCATGCTGGCGGCGGTGCAGGATTCACCGACGGCTGCGGGTACGCTGGTGATCGGCACCGATTGCCCGGCGCTGGGCACCGCGCATCTGCGTGAGGCGGCGCGGGCGCTGGCGGCGCGCGATGCGGTGCTGATCCCGGTCGAAGACGGCGGCTATGTCCTGATCGGCATGAAGGCGCCGGCGGCCGGCGCCTTTGCCGGCATCGACTGGAGCAGCCCCCGGGTCATGGCCCAGACCCGGCAAGCCCTTGCCGCACTGGGCTGGCATTGGGACGAACTGGCGACGCTGTGGGATGTCGATCGCTCCGAGGATGTCGAGCGCCTCGCCGCACTGTTTCCTGAGGTCACGCTGATACTCGGCCGGCAACCGAATGTCGCCTAAGGAAACACTTATTCGGTACCAACTCGTCATTCCGGCGAACGCCGGAATCCAGGTGAATCAAGGCACTGGACACCGGCGTTCGCCGGTGTGACGGCTTATTCAGCGTTTCCCCAAAGCAGCAGCAGTTCGCCGCATTACTTGTCATGCTGTCGATACACCACGGTGGCCAGGCGCAGCATGTCCTCGCGTCCGGTGTTCCCCGATAGCGCGTAGCCGAAGCGGCT
>CAIZHL010000455.1 GCA_903932755.1 uncultured beta proteobacterium | reverse complement strand
GCCTTGTTGGTGAAGGTCACGGCCAGCACGCCGGGCGGCGCAACCTGCCCGGTGGAAATCAGCCAGGCGATGCGCGTGGTCAGCACCCGCGTCTTGCCCGAACCGGCGCCGGCGAGGATCAGGGCATGCGCCGGCGGCAGGGTGACGGCCGCGAGTTGCGGCGCGTTGAGGTGGTCGAGCAGGGGGTTCATGTCACGGGCGTGCAGGCAAGGGGTTGATTATATCGGCCGAAGCGGGTCCGGACGGGTGATAGTAAGCGCTAACAATGGTGGATATCGCCTCCGATTGGTCGCTGCGCAATCGAATGCCGCAACGCACCAAAACCCTCGAATTTAGAGTACCTCGCCTATATCAAACCTGTAGAATCCGTATTGCTGCAATGCAACACGTTGCGTGCAAGACGGGCTCCCCCGGCTCACAAGGCCGGAGTTGCCCGACTACACAGGAGAACTCTATGAGAACCTACCCGAAAACACCCAAGATACTGCCCTGGCTGGCGAAAAAGGCCGGCATCAGCGAAGCCAGAGCCGCCGTGCTGTGGCATGACGCCGAGCGTTGGGCCGCACACCGCGCCGCAACCGGTTCCTCGCTCTATTTCAAGCTGGCCGTGGATCGCCTGCTGGAACTGGCGCTCGCCGAGTCCTTGCGTGCCGACGCGGCATCCTTCGGCTGGCGTCCCTGGGCTCGCGCCCAGGCCCGTTTGTGGGCTGTCTCGATGCAGGTGGCGCAACAAGGCTCGGCGCTGACCTCGCGCGGCTGGCGCCTGGTCAGCTCCGCCGCACGCCAGCAACAACAGCAACTGGGCTAAGACCCCATGCCCGGCTTGATGCCGGTTGCCGCCCTCATTCGGGCGGCCGCAACCGCGGCCTCCGCCGCACTGGCATAGCCGACCAGTCGCAGTTCGTAGCTCCAGCTGCCGCCTTCGACTTCGCGCAAGCGGATGCGTACGTCAAAACCTGCGGCGCGTATCCGCTCATGAAGTTCCAGGGCCGCTTCCTCGCTTGCCGCCGTTGCCGCCAGCACGCTCGCCTTGCCATTCCTGCGTGTCGCGCCGTCACCCGTCATGATCTCGGTCTGCCGCGCCAGTTTGGCGAAGGTTTCCATGTCGAGCGGCTTTACCTCGGCCGCCTTCCCGGTCGGCGCATCGAAGTAGGTCATCGGCTGCGCCAGTTCGGTGGTCTGGCCGGCACGGGCAATTTCGATGCGGCCTTCGAGCAATGCCACCAGTTCGCCGTCCTTGTCGGTCTTGCCCCAGAGGTCGGTGCCGCGGATGCCGATGGTTGCGGTGCCGACGCGGATGGCGACGTCCCTCGGCAGGGCTTTCTTCAGTTTGGCGGTGGTGAAGCGGAAAGCGCCGGCGACAATGTCGAGCGCGCCGCGGAAGGACTTTTCAGGCTGCAGGCTGCGTGTGTGCAAAGCGAAATGCGCGCCTTCGCCCAGCTTGACCCGGCTGCCTTCCGCCAGCATCAGGTAAGCGCGCGCGCCCGGCCCGGTGCGCAGCACGTCTCCGCTCTGGAGTTCCATTCCGGCCGCCAGCGGCAGCGTAACGCCGCCGCGATCACGCCAGGCAGGCGACTGCACGGCTTCCACGGTCGCCGCGGCGGCGGCCAGCACGGGTGCGGAGGCGAGCATCGCAAGCGAGGCAAGCACGGCGCACAACGGGGTCCAGAACCTCATGTGAATCCTTTCGAGAAGAGCGGGCAGGTATAATTCCGCCCTTCGCCAGCATCCAGAAAACAGCGCCCGGCCATGCAGGAAAAATATCTTCCGACCGAAATCGAGCAGTCTGCCCAGGCCCACTGGAACAGCACCCAGGCCTTCCGCGCCGTCGCGAATTCCATCCGCCCCAAGTACTACTGCCTGTCGATGTTCCCCTATCCCTCGGGAAAATTGCACATGGGCCACGTGCGCAATTACACCATCGGCGACGTGCTGACGCGTTACCACCGGATGAAGGGCTACAACGTGCTGCAGCCGATGGGCTGGGACGCCTTCGGCCTGCCGGCGGAGAACGCGGCAATGGCCAACGGCGTGCCGCCGGCGAAGTGGACTTACGACAATATCGCCTACATGCGGCAGCAACTGAAGTCGCTGGGTTTCGCCATCGACTGGAGCCGCGAAATCGCCACGTGCAAGCCCGACTACTACCGCTGGAACCAGTGGCTGTTCCTGCGCATGCTCGAAAAAGGCGTCGCCTACAAGAAGACCCAGGTGGTGAACTGGGACCCGGTGGACCAGACCGTGCTGGCCAACGAGCAGGTGATCGAAGGCCGCGGCTGGCGCACCG
>CAIZHL010000454.1 GCA_903932755.1 uncultured beta proteobacterium | reverse complement strand
GCACCGCGTGGTAGTGGGTCAGCGTGACGTACTTGATCGGCTTGTCGGTGATCTGGCGCACGTAGCGGATCACGTCCTGCGCCATGACCGGAGTCGCCGTGGCGTCGATGATCATCACGGCATCCTTGCCGATGATCACGCCGGTGTTCGGATCCCCCTCGGCGGTATAGGCGTAGGCGTTGTCGGACAGTTTCTCGAAGCTGACTTTCTTTTCTTCGAGGTCGGCGTGCGAGGCAAATTTTTTCTCGTTCATCGGGGCTCCCGGGCGGCGATCAGAATTTCACTTGTCGTAATTGACTTTTCCTAATCGTAATTGTTAAAGCTTCAACTGTCAAGCTTCCGGCGCCGCGCGCCGCAGCCCGAACTATGGGGCTGCGGCCGGCTGGACGGCAGCCTGGCCGCCGCCGCGCAAACTGGCTGCGGCTTGGCGGTAGGCCTGCAGGGCTTCCTTCCTGCGGCCAGCAGCCTCGTGCTCGCGGGCGCGGCGCAGCCAGTCATCGGCGGCGTCCGCCGCCGCGCTGCTCGCCGTCACGCCAGCGCCGATCTTTTCCGGTTCGATGCCGGCCGCCGGCGTGGCGTAGTTCAAGGCGGTGGTCTGCTCGCCGGGCTTGCCCCGCTTCGCCGTAATCACCATTCCCGTCGTGGCGCGTTTCGAGGTGCTGGCCTTGCCCGCACGTGCCTCGCTCTGGCGGATCGCCGCCAGCGCGGCGCGGTAGAGTTTGAGCGCCTCGTCGCGCCGTCCTGCCGCTTCCATCTTGCGCGCCTGGGCCAGCATCATGTCGGCACGGTCCGGCACCGGCTGCGAACGTACCGGCGGCCCCCAGGACGCCTTGGGCTGCGCCGCAGCGGCCGCAAACTTTTCCTGGCCGGCAATTTCCTGGGCGATCTTCAGGTTGTTGTTGCGCATCGCCCAGCGCAGTGCATCATCGCCGTACTCGTTGACGATGTCGCTGCGGGCGCCGGCCGCCAGCAAGCTCTTGGCGATCGACTCCTTGCCTTCGCGCGCGGCCATCATCAGCGGCGTCGAACCGTTGGTGGACAGCGCGTTGATGTCGGCGCCGCGCTCGAGGAGATAGGCCACCACGTCGGCGTGGCCGCCGAAGGCCGCATAGTGCAGGGCGCCCCATTGCTTGCCTTGCCGGTTCAGGCGCGCACCGCGTTCCACCAGCCAGCGAACCGCGTCCAGCTTTCCCTTCCATGCCGCATGCAGCAGCGCCTGCTCGCCATTTGAATTGACCTTGTTGATGTCGGCGCCACGCGAGACAAACAGTTCCATCATCGGAATGTTGCCTTCCCAGGCGCCGATCATGACACCGGTGCCGATCAGGTTGCCCTCGAAATCCGGCGGCAACCCGGCATCGAGCCAATCGCGCGCAGTCGAAACATCGCCCAGCTCGACGACGATGGAAAACCTGACCCGGTCGGGCAGGGACTGAGCCTGCGCGGGACCGCCGGCCAGGAACAGGGAGAGCAGAACAAGAAGGATTTTCATGGGCGCCAAGTATATTGCCTGCGCCCCGCCGCCTGCATCAGCTGGCTACGCGGCTACGGCAGCGCAATCCTGCCAAACCCCATAAAATCGCCGCAATGCCGCTCCAACTCGCACTGCTGTCCAGCCTCGCCCTGCACGTTCTGCTGATCATCGCCCCGGTCTGGCTGGCAATGCGGCCGCCGCCCCCGCCCGCCCCCGGCATCGCCGCGCGCCTGCTGCCGGCCCCCGTCCCCGAGGCGCTTGCTCAGGCCGTCAGTACCGAAGTCAGCAGTGCCGACGCAACACCCGCGCCGCCCTCCGCCGCGCCGCGCCGCCTGCAGGGTGCCGCGCTGCGTCGCGCCCAGGCGGCGCTGTCCAAGCATCTGTTCTATCCGCCGCAAGCCGTGGCCCAGGGCCTGGAGGGTGACGTGATCCTGCTGCTGTCCCTGACGGAAAGCGGCCAGCTCGTTTCCGCCACCATCGCCCGCAGCTCCGGCCATCCCATCCTCGACCAGGCCGCAATTGACGCCGCCCGCCACATCGGCGCCCTGCCCGGCAACCCGCGTCAGACGCTGTTTCCGGTGAACTTCCGGCTGCAGTGATCTGATTTGGGCGGCGGCACTGCCGTGACAGAAAAGTCGGCGCTGGCGATGCGGCAAAGCGCCATAGCTGCCTGGAGAGCAGGTGCCTCGGCAATCGGCGCGCAGCACGGCGATTTTGCAGTAAATCGCACCACTGCCTTCAGCCGATGCGCCACCTCACGGGTACGGCATCACTCCCCGGCGACGGCAACCGCGTCGGCGTCGTCCTCCGCGACATGCCTGCCGGAGAGGTAGGAATACACGGTCGGCACCACGAACAGGGTGAAGAAGGTGCCGAGCAGCAGGCCGCCGACGATGACCCAGCCGATCTGCTGGCGCGACTCGGCGCCGGCGCCGGTGGCGAAGGCCAGCGGCACGGCGCCGAGCACCATGGCACCGGTGGTCATCAGGATCGGCCGCAGGCGCAGCACCGCCGAATCGATCACGGCCGGCACCCTCTCACGGCCCTGGGCGCGCAGCTGGTTGGCGAATTCCACGATCAGGATGCCGTGCTTGGTGATCAGGCCGACCAGGGTCACCAGGCCGATCTGGCTATACACGTTGAGGGTACCGCCGCTGGCCCACAGGGCCAGCAGGGCGCCGGTCATCGACAGGGGCACAGTGAGCATGATGATGAAGGGATCGCGGAAGCTTTCGAACTGCCCGGCAAGCACCAGGTAGATGAAGGCCAGCGCGAGGACGAAAGTCAGCGCCAGGGAGCTCGACGAGACCTTGAACTCGCGCGACTGGCCGTTGTAATCGACCGCATAGCCGCTGGGCAGGATGCGCCCGGCGACGCCTTCCATCCAGGTCAGCGCCTCGCCCATCGCATAGCCCGGCGCCAGGTTGGCGGTGATCGTCACGGCGCGGCGCTGGCCGAAGTGGTTGAGTTCGCGCGGGCTCACCGTCTCGCCCACCCTGACCAGGCTGTCCAGCGGCACCATCTGCCCGCCGTTGGCCCGCACGAAGGTACCGCCGACGTCGGCCGGGGTGTTGCGGTCACCGGCCGCCACCTGAACGATAACGTCATACTGTTCGCCATCCTGCTTGTAGCGCGTCACCTGGCGGCCGCCGAGCATGGTCTCCAGCGTGCGGCCGACAGTCTCGACGGAGACGCCGAGATCGGCGGCCCGCTCGCGATCGACGGCGACCGACAATTCCGGCTTGTTCAGCTTGAGGTCGGTATCGACGTTGGTCAGCCCGGGATTCTTGGCGAACTCGCCCAGCAGGCGGTTGGTGACGCCTTGCAGTTCGGCGTAGGAGGCCGAGGTGATGACGACGAAATTGACCGGTCGTTCGCGCGGACTCTGGCCGAGCGAAGGCGGCGTCACCGGGAAGGCCAGCACGCCGGGAATGCCGAAAAACTTGGGCTGCAATTCCTTGGCGATGTCGGGCGAGCGGCGAGTACGCTCCTTCCAGTCGGTCAGGCCGATGAACGAGATCCCCTGCGAGACCGTAGGATTGCCGGCAACGACAAAGTAACGCTCGACATCCTTGGTCTTGCTGTAAATCTCTTCAAGCTGCTTCGCATACTTTGCGGTGTAATCGAGCGTGGCTCCTTCCGGCCCGAGGAAGACGCCGAGGATCACGCCGCGGTCCTCGACCGGCGCCAACTCCGATTTCAGCGCCTTGAGGAAGAACACCCCGGCGCCGGCGACGACGACGAAGGCCAGCAGCACGATCCAGCGGCGCCTGAGCGATGCCGACAGAACCCGACGGTAGCCTTCGGTCACCCAGTGCAGGAATCCTTCGATGGCGAGGAAGGCCTTGCCGTGCTTCTTCTCGTGCGTCAGCAGCAGCGAACACATCATCGGCGACAGGGTCAGCGCGACAAAGCCGGAAACAATCACGGCCCCGGCCAGGGTCAGCGCGAATTCGACGAAGAGCTTGCCGGTGCGGCCGGTCATGAAGGCGACGGGCGCATACACCGCCGCCAGCGTCAGCGTCATCGCCACCACGGCGAAACCGATTTCCTTCGCCCCCAGCAATGCCGCCTGGCGCCGGTCCATGCCGTTCTCGATGTGGCGGAAGATGTTTTCCAGCACCACGATCGCGTCATCGACGACCAGGCCGATGGCCAGCACCAGCGCCAGCAGCGTCAGCGTATTCACCGTAAAACCAAGCGCAAACATGATGGCGAAGCTGCCGATCAGGGAAACTGGAATCGTCACCAGCGGGATCAGCGTCGCCCGCACATTGCGCAGGAAGAAGAAAATGATCAGCACCACCAGCAGTATCGCCTCGCCGATGGTCTTGAACACAGCCTCGATCGAGCGGTCGATGAAGATTGAGGAGTCATAGGCAATCTTCGCTTCCATGCCCTGCGGCAGGTCCTTGGTGACGCGCGGCAATTCGACGCGCAGCGCCCGCGAGAGGTCGAGCGGATTGGCGGTCGCCTGCTTGATGACGCCCAGCGCCACAGCGCTGCGGCCGTTGAAGCGCACCGAACTGCGTTCGCTGGCGGCACCGATTTCGACGCGGCCGACATCGCGGATCTTTACCGGGTAAGGGCTGGCGGCGGTCGGCGCACGCACGACCACCTGCTCGAACTGTTCCGGTTTGCTCAGATCGGTCTGGGCGACCACCGAAAACTCGCGCTGGACACTCTCGATGCGGCCGGCGGGCACCTCGATGTTCTGTTTGCGCAGCGCATCTTCGACATCGGCCGGCGTCAGGTTGTGCGCGGCCAGCCGTTCGCGGTCGAGCCAGACGCGCATGGCGAATTTGCGGTCGCCGAAAATTCGCACATCGGCCGCGCCCGGCAGTGTCTGCAGGCGCGGCTTGACGACCCGGCTGGCGAAGTCGGTCACCTCGAGCGGCGAATGCTGGTCGGACGAAAAAGCCACCCAGATGATCGGATTGGCGTCGGCCTCGACCTTGGCGATCACCGGCTCCTCGATTGCCTGCGGCAGTTTGGAGCGCACGCGGGCGACGCGGTCACGGACGTCAGAGGCCGCCGAATCGGGATTGCGCTCGATCTTGAAACGCACCGAAATCTGGCTGTTCTCCGCGCGCGAGATCGAGGAGAGGACATCGACGCCCTCGATGCCGGCCAGAGAATCTTCCAGCGGCTTGGTGATCTGCGATTCGATGATTTCCGCGGAGGCGCCGCGGTAGGTGGTGTCGACGGTCACCACCGGCTCGTCGATCTTCGGATACTCGCGCACCGGCAAGCGTGTGTAGGAAACAATCCCGATCAGCATCACCGTGAGGCTCATCACGGTCGCAAGAACCGGGCGCTGGATGCAGAGTTCGGAGATCTTCATCTCACTTGCCCTCTGCCGGCTTTCCGCCCGGGGCCGCCGCGTCGACCGGCTTCACCGGCGCACCGTCACGCAGCTTGAGCTGACCCGCGGTAACGACGCTGTCACCCGCCTGCAGTCCTTCGACAATCTCGACGCTGCCGGCCTGGCGCTGTCCGGTTTTGACCGGCGTCTGCTTCACCTTGCCGTCGCTGACGACAAACACCGAAATCCCCTGGGCTGCAGGCACCAGTGCCTGCTCCGGAATGGTCAGGACATTTTGGCGGCTGGCGAAAACCAGGCGCACGCGCACGAACATCCCCGGGCGCAATGCACCCTGCGCGTTGTCGAGCCTGGCGCGCACCGCCAGCGAACGGCCGTTGGCATCGATCAGCGGGTCGATCGCATCCACCGTTGCGGCATAGCGCTTGCCCGGCATCGCATCGCTCGTCAGTTCAACATGCTGGCCTTTAGCGAGCTTGGCCAGGTGCAGCTCCGGCAAACGGAAATCCACCTTCAGCGTGGTCACGCCTTCGAAGTTGACCAGTTCCTGCCCTTCCTTGACGTAATCCCCCACGGAGACGCTGCGCAGGCCGACGACGCCGGCAAACGGGGCCCGCAAGGACATCTTGCCGAGCCTGGCGCTGGCCAACGCGACGGCAGCCTCCTGCACCCTGAGCTGCGCCCGGGTTTCATCCAGCGCACGCTGCGACACGAACTTCTTCTGGATCAGTTCTTCGTTGCGCTTCATGTTGGCCTCGGCCAGCCCGAGATTGGCCATCGCCTGCTGCAACTCGGCCGCCTGGGTCTGCGCGTCAAGCTCGATCAGCACCGCGCCTTTGGCCGCCTTCTGGCCATCGGCAAAGCGGATCGCGGCGACCCGCCCGGAAACCTCCGGTCGCAAAATCACCGAGTCAACCGACTTCAGCGAACCGACCGCGCTTACCTCGTCATCAAGGCTGACAGACGCAACCTTGGCTATTTCAACCGCCATGGCAAAACCACCCGGCGGACCGCCTGCGGGAGCGCCGGGTTTGGGCGCACCTGGAGTCGGTGCGGTCGACGCCCCAACGACGGTTTGATTGGCGTACCAGGCAAACGCCGCCAGGCCGGCAAGGCCGATGACGGCGGCGGCAATAACCAGAGTGCGATTCTTCGATGGCATGAGACGATCTCGTGTTGGGCAGCGCCGCGGCATCCACGATGCCAAAACAGCGATATTTTTGTTGAAGATTATTACTGACCGGCGAGTCAGTAATCAAACGCGGATTGTACTCTCGACGCTCACCGCGCGCCATGCTCCTTTTCCGCCGGACGCACTTCTTCGCGTCATTGCAATCGGGGGACAGTCACACCGGATTGTCGATATCGACGAATTCGCAGGCGATACCGAATTCTTGCGCCAGATGCTCACCCAGCGCCTTTACGCCGTAGCGCTCGGTGGCGTGGTGGCCGGCGGCGATGTAGGCCATGCCGGTTTCGCGCGCAAGGTGCACGGTCTGTTCCGAGATCTCACCCGAAACGAAGACATCGGCACCGGTGGCGAGCGCGGCCTCGAAGTAGTCCTGCGCGCCGCCGCTACACCAGGCGATGCGCGCCACTTTGTGCGCCGGGTCGCCGACAGTCATGGGGGCGCGGCCCAGTACCTGCTCCATCTGACGCACCAGTTCGCCCAGAAAAGTCGGCGCCGGCGGGACGCCGATAAAACCGATGTGCTGTTCGCCGAAGCGGCCCGTGACAGTCCAGCCGAGCTGCCGTGCAAGTTGCGCGTTATTGCCCAGCGTGGCATGTGCATCCAGCGGCAGATGATAGGCAAACAGGTTGATGTCATGCGCCAGCAACTTCGCCATGCGCTGTTTGCGGAAGCCCGTGACGCGGCCGTCCTCGGCTTTCCAGAACCAGCCGTGATGCACCAGCAGGGCATCCGCGCCGCGTTCGATGGCGGCCTCGATCAGCGCCTGGCTGGCGGTGACCCCGCAGATGATGCGCCCGACCCGCTCGCGGCCTTCCACTTGCAGGCCGTTTGGGCAATAATCGCGGAACTGCGCGGCTTCCAGCAGAGCATCAAGCCAGGCGCGAAGATCTTCCCGTGCCACCGAACCATCCAGCATTGTTCACACCCCATCCGCAACGAAACCCGTTCCCGGCAACGCAGGGAACACGACAAGACAAATTATGCGCCGCCTTTGGCTGATTTTTGCCCAGACCGTCACG
>CAIZHL010000453.1 GCA_903932755.1 uncultured beta proteobacterium | reverse complement strand
GGTCTTGGCTTGCGCGATCAGGTCGTGGCCGGCCAGGGCCAGCGGCAGGCTGGCGGCCTGGATCGGCGTCATCTTCAGGTAGCCCAGCTGTTGCAGGTTGGCCAGCGTGGACGGTGCCAGCGGCAGGCTGGCAAATGAAAGCTCCAGCGGGACGGGGGCGCCGGGTGCGGCGGGTGGCGTGGAGCTGGAAGCTGTTGGGGGGGATTCGGTCATGCGCGATTATAAAGGCGCAGGCCCTTGTCGCCCCGGATCATCGGCCCTCAGTCGATGCGCAAAAGCACGATGCGATCGTTATAGGTATCGATGACCCAGACATGGGGGGCGCGGGCAAGCACGGCCTCGGGCTTGTAAAAGGCGTCGGCGGCGCGCCCGCGCTCGCCGCTGCCGAGTACGCCAAGCAGCTTGTGGCCGCGATCGAGCAGCAGGATGCGATGGTTATACTCGTCGGCCAGCCAGATACGGTCGCCATCGATGGCGAGGTACTTCGGCGCGCTGAGACCGAGTTCGGGGCCGAAACTGGCGCGGTGCTTCAGCGCGGCGTCAAATACCTGGACGCGGTTATTGGCCGAGTCGACGACGTACACACTGCCATCGCTTGCGGCTTCGATGTCGTGCGGGTTGCGCAGCTCGCCGTCCATGGTCCCCGGGCCGGCGAGCGTGCGTTCCAGCTTGCCGTCGCGAAATACGCTGATCGTTGCGTTGCGCGTATTGGTGACGAGCACGCGGCCGTCGGGCGTGATCGCCACGCCCTCGGGACCCGAAAGCCCCTTCAGCTCGGCGACCAGCTTCGCCTGTGCGCCCTTGACCTCGTAAATCGCCACGCGGTCGTTGCCGGTGTCGGCGACCAGCAGTCGTCCGGATTTGTCGAATTCGGCATCGTGCGGGTAGGACAACTCGCCGGCACCGAAACTGCCGGCCGGTTTCAGGGTCATGGCGTCGAGCACCTGGATGCGGCTATTGCGCATGTCGGTCAGGTAGATCAGCTTTCCGTCCGGTGAGAAGGCCGCGTCGTGGGGTTGCGAAAGTCCGTCGGCGAACTCGGCCAGTTGAGTGGCGCGCAAGACCGGCTGCGCGCCGGCCAGGGAAGTCAGGAGCAGAAAAGCGGCGAAAATGACGGAGCGCATGGCGGGTCCCCCTCTACAACCGGTTTCAGTCAGGCTTGATGGTGCCGAGCAGGCGCGGCGCGCCTGAACCGTTCAACTCGAACAGGCTGCCGCTTCCCGAGGCCGTGCCCTCGCCGGTAAACGCGGTGATCGTAAATTGGTGAGTCACCAGAATCACCGGGGGGCCGTTGGTCGGCAAGCCGGCGAGAAACCTGCGTAGGGCGGCTACCGTGGCTTCGCGTTGCTCGGAACGCCCAAAGAAGGAATTCAGTGCCGGCTGCGGTGTCACGGGGCCGAGATTCAGCAATTTGGCAGTTTCGAGGCAGCGACACCATTGGCTGGAGTAGATATCTGCCTTTTTGACACCCGCCTGGACAATGCGTTTGCCGAGTGCAAGTGCTTGCTCTCTTCCGCTCTGGTCGAGATTGCGCTGGGTCGCGCACTCCTCGAGTTTGAAGTTTGGCGGATCGCCGGTGCCGGGTGCGTTGGCGTGGCGCAGCATGAGCACCCGCCCGGGCTTGGCGAGTTCGGTGAGGGGCAGGGTGTCTGCTGCCCAGGTGCTGCCGCCGATCGCGCAAGCGATCGCGGCAAACAGGGTCAAGGCGCGACGCATGATGTGGAATCCTACCGGAAGGCGGCAGGCCGGGGGTAATCGGGTTTATTCCACCGCCGGTTTCACTTGCGACCGGTCTTGCTACAAGGATGCCGCGTCAGACTGCGGCGCCATACTTGCGGCGCGACTGCTGTTCGAGTCGGGCTTTTTCGGCGATCACCTTGTTGGCGTACGCCTGCTCGGTGTCATCGATCGCGCCGGCGTAGTACTGCAGGCCTTCCATCAGCCCTCCCTGGCGCTGGATCGACTCCTGAAGGATGCGGGCACCGATCTGGACGTTGATGACCGGATCGAGAAAGGCCCGGTTGTCGGCATCCTTGGGCAGTTTGTCCTGGTGGTAACGCGGAATGATCTGCATCAGCCCGAGGGCACCCATCGGACTTTGCGAGATCGGATTGAACCTGGATTCGATGCTGATTACGGCAACGATCAACAGTGGATCGATACGCCATTGGCGGCCGGCCGCCTGCGCGGCTTCGAAAACCGGCTGCAAGGCTTCGGTCGATACCCGATAGCGCTGGGCGACCTGATCGAGGGCCGCCGCCATGGCCGGCGCCAGGCGTTGCGGGACGGGTTGCGCTCCCGGCGTTGCTGCCGGCGTCGAGACCTGGCCGCTAAAGTACGGACGTGCTGCTTCGCTGGCCGCGAAGAGGCTGATGTTTGCAGCCAGACCGCCGGCGATGACGAAGAACAAGGCCAGGCCGACCGTTGCCAGATCGATATGCAGGTAGTGGAGGAACGCGCCGGTGCCGCGCTCCAGGAATGTTCGGGCAGTAAGTGTTGCGGACATGCTGACTCCTTTACTGTTGCCTGATTCCGTCCGCACCCCGCCGGATGAGGCGGGGAGACGCTGCGGCTGGAACTTGAAACGAAAGGACTGACCCGCTGCAGGCTGTTTGGCAGGGGCTTTGAAAACCGGCCCCGGAAATGGGGCGGTATTTTCAATCTGCGGCCGATGGTGCGCCGCATGTGACTCCGGCCCTTTTCAGGGCCGGATGGGGTGTTGCGCTTTGGGGCTCAGGCTGCTTTGCGAGCGGCCTTTTTCGGGGTGACGGCAGACGTTGCGGCAGCAATGTTCGCTTCGGCGATTTCGCTGGCCTGCTTGGCAGCCTTGGTCATGCTGTCATAGGCCGAGTTGGCGGCGGAAATCGCGGAACGAAGGGCGTTAACCGCCACATCGGAGCCGGCCGGGGCGGTCTTGACCGCCTCGTCGAGCGCCAGGCCGAGATTCTTGTTGAGTTCGGAAACCTGGGACTCGACTACCTGAGTCAAAGCCTCTTGGGTCTGGGTAGCGATTTCATAAACGCGGCGGGAATAAGCCGTCGCCTTTTCGGCATCCGGTTGAGCCAGGGATTTTTGCAGCGAAACCAGGGCTTCGACATCCTTGACGGCGAGCAGGGCACGGGTGTTGGCGGCGCTGTCCTCGATGAAGCTGCGGGCGGCGTTGAGGTTCAGTGCAGCCAGGCGCTCGGCGCCGGCGAAGGTGGCGTTGGCGATGGTCATGAAGGTCTCGACGCCGGCCTTGTTGGTCTTGCTGATTTGCTCGGCTACTTTGTACATGGTGATCTCCTGAAGTGTGATGGAACCGTGGGAGATGCACACAATCAGCTCCGCTTAAATGCAAAGAAACCGGAATGGTGCACCGCAATATGGTTCCATTCTACGGAGCCTCGCAGCTTTGTCAAGGAAAATTTGTTGCAGTGCAACAACCGGTGCGGGGAAGGTTGTCAGCCGGTAATCTTCCGCTGCAAGCTTTTGTGGTCGAAAAAAACCCGATACCTTGGTACCGGGTTGAATCCAATCCATGCGGATCGGAGGAGGAGGACTTCATTCTAGGGCTGCGACTGGCAACTTTTTAGGCGCAAACCCCTAGGAAACCCCTCTCCCGCCAAACCCGCAAGCAACTCAAACGTCGATATTCCTGGCGTAGAGCGCGTTTGATTCAATGAAAGCCCGCCGCGGCTCGACGTCGTCACCCATCAGCGTGGTGAAGATCTCGTCGGCGGCAATCGCGTCGTCTATCTGAACGCGCAACAGGCGGCGCACGCCGGGATCCATGGTCGTCTCCCACAACTGCGAGGGATTCATTTCACCCAGACCTTTGTAGCGCTGCTTGGCCAGGCCACGCTCGACTTCGTTGAGCATCCATTTCATGGCGTCGGCGAAACTCGTTACGGCGAGGGATTTTTCACCGCGACGGATCACTGCGCCCTCGCCCATGAGCCCGGAAATCATTTCAGCGGTACGGCGAATCTGCTGGTAATCGCCGGAGAGCAGGAAGTCCTCGTCGATGCGGCCGCTGCGCAGGTTGCCATGGCGCATGCGAATCACGACCAGCATCCAGCGCTCGTGCTTTTCGTCGAAACGCGCCTCGATGCGGACCGCCGGCGAAAGAAAGACCGCAATGCGCGCTGCGCTATCGCGCGTGGCGGCTTCGCTGGAGGTATCGACCGCTATATCGTTGGCCAGCAACGCGTGCAGCACTTCGCTGTCGATGAAATCGGTGACGCGGGTGATGACCGCTTCCGAGAGCAGGTAGGCGCGGGCCAGGGCACCCAGCGCCTCGCCTTCAACCACGGCTGCCCCGGCTCGCGGCGTCAGCTGCGTTCCGTCCAGGGCCAAGCGTAGCAGGTGCTGGTTGAGTTCGTGGTCGTCCTTGATGTAGGTCTCACTCTTGCCGTGCTTGATCTTGTACAAGGGCGGCTGGGCGATATAGATGTGCCCGCGCTCGACCAACTCCGGCATCTGCCGGTAAAGGAAGGTCAGCAGCAGGGTGCGGATGTGTGCGCCATCGACGTCGGCGTCGGTCATGATGATGATGCGGTGGTAGCGCAGCTTGGCGATGTCGAAGTCTTCGGCGCCGATGCCGCAGCCCAGGGCGGTCACCAGGGTCACGATCTGTTCGCTGGAGATGACCTTGTCGTAACGGGCTTTCTCGACATTGAGCACTTTGCCGCGCAAGGGCAGGATCGCCTGAAACTTCCGGTCGCGACCCTGCTTGGCCGAGCCGCCGGCGGAATCGCCCTCGACGATATAAATCTCGCACAGGGCAGGATCCTTTTCCTGGCAGTCCGCCAGTTTGCCGGGCAGGCCCAGGCCATCCAGCACGCCCTTGCGCCGCGTCATGTCGCGCGCCTTGCGCGCGGCTTCACGGGCACGTGCGGCCTCGACGATCTTGCCGGTAATGATCTTGGCGTCGAGGGGTTTTTCCAGCAGGTAGTCGGCGAGCTTCTGGGCGACCACTTCCTCGATCGCCGGGCGCGCCTCGGATGAAACCAGCTTCATCTTGGTCTGCGAGGCGAACTTCGGATCGGGCATCTTTACCGAAAGGACGCAGGCCAGGCCCTCGCGCATGTCGTCACCGGTTATCTCGACCTTGGCCTTCTTGGCGATCTCGTTTTCTTCGATGTATTTGTTGATGACGCGCGTCATCGCTGCGCGCAAGCCGGTCAGGTGCGTGCCACCGTCGGATTGCGGAATGTTGTTGGTGAAGCAGAGCACCTGCTCGGCATAGGAGTCGTTCCATTGCATGGCGACTTCGACATCGATGTTGACGCCGTTCTGTACCGACACCCCCGACGAGTGGAACACCGCCGGATGCAGCACGGTCTTGGTGCGGTTGATGTATTCGACGAAACCCTTGACGCCGCCGGAGAAGGCGAAATCCTCCTCCTTGACATTGCACTGGTCGATCAACCGGATCTTGACGCCGTTATTGAGGAAGGACAGTTCGCGCAGGCGCTTGGCGATGATGTCGTAGTGATATTCGACCGCACCGAAGATTTCCTCGTCG
>CAIZHL010000452.1 GCA_903932755.1 uncultured beta proteobacterium | reverse complement strand
CCTCGCGGAAGAAGCGCTCCTTGACCTCGACCAGTTCATCGGCCTCGAACTCCTGGGACAGCGCCATGGTCTTGATCGCCACCACGCGATTGATCTTCGGATCGCGCCCCAGATAGACCACGCCCATCGCACCCTTGCCCAGTTCCTTCTCGATCTCGTAGCGACCGAGCATCGGCTTCTCGACGTTGCCGGCGGTGTCGATCAGGCTGGCATTGCTGCGCCCGCCCCCGCCGCCGCCGAGAATCACCGTTTCCGAAAGCTGCTTGGCGCGATTCACCCGGGACTCGATGTCGCGGAACTTGGGGTTGTAATCGAATATGTAGCGGAACGCCGCCTCGGCCTTGTTGAACTGGCGCTTGCGCTCGAAGTCCAGCGCCAGGTTGTACATGTTCTCCATCAGCGCGTCGTCCATC
The DNA here is from genome assembly GCA_903932755.1 of uncultured beta proteobacterium. Taxonomy (GTDB): domain Bacteria; phylum Pseudomonadota; class Gammaproteobacteria; order Burkholderiales; family Rhodocyclaceae; genus Sulfuritalea. The sequence continues at coordinate 2,599 of CAIZHL010000452.1, read as the reverse complement.
GGGCACTTGCGGAACTTGTCGAAAGCCATGTCGAGCTGGCCCTGGCCCTGGAAGGCGAGGCCGAGCATGCGGTTCGACTCCGCCGAATCGGCATCCGACTTTTCCTTGCCGCGTTCGGTGACGGCGAAGCGCTTGACGGTCAGCAGCAGATGGCCGACCAACAGGAGCGTTGCCGGCACCATCAACTGCAGCCACATCAATTGCGTCGTCATCAGCGCGAAATGGATGGCGATCAGCGCCCCGAACAGCCCGGCGGTAATTCCGGCAGCCATGCCGGCCTTCATCTTGGGCAGCAGGGCCACCAGATAGGCGGCGACGAGCAGGAATACCAGCTTTTCCACCCAGAAACCCCAGGTCGGCGCGACGAAGAAATGTTCCGAGAGCAGGCTCGACACCGCATGCGCCTGCATCAGCACGGCCGGCATGGCGGCGCTGATCGGGGTGACAAAAACGCTGCCCACCGACGACGAGGTCGGCCCGATCAGGACGATTTTGTCGCGGTACTTGGCGTAGGGGATCTTGCCGCTCTTCACATCGAAGAAGGAATCAATCTGAAAGGCGGAACCGCCGTCACGATCCTTGTAGTAGAAGGTCAGCATCCGCGTGTCGAAATCGGTACCGATCTTGAGTTTGCCGAGCTTGACCGAATCGCCGGCCGTGACCTGGATATCCGCCACGTTCAGGTTGTGGCTGCGGGCCGCAACCAGCAGGGACAGGGACGGATAGGCCTGGTCGAAGTAAGACAAGACCAGGGGCTCGGTGCGGATCGCACCGTCCACGTCCGGCGTCACATTGAGGTGGCCGATGGCTGTCACCACCTTGCCGAGCGGTTCGATGACGCCCGCATCGACGCCGAGCGTCGGATAGGGCGGGGCGTCGGCGGCGCCGGACAGCTTGACCGCATTCTTTTTCACGTAATCGGGCAGGTCCTTGTCCGGCCTGCCGCGCGGCTCACCCAGCACGAACAGCATGGGCAGCGCGATGTTGCCCGCCTTGGCGAACGCATCCGCCAGACGGCGATCGGTATTCAGCTTCTGATCGGCTTCAAGCAGGATCGACTCGATCTGCGGGCAACTCGACGCTGCGACAGGAGGTGGTGGCGTGTCGATCACCGGCGAAGCCGCCGGCACGGCGGGCGCCGCGGCCGCCGTGGCCCCCGGTGCCGGGGCAACGGGCGGCGCAGCGACGGCAGTTACGGAAGGCAGCGTCACGCCGCAGGTTTCGATCAGCTTGTTGATGTAGGCCAGGCCCTGATCGCGCTGCGGCTCGGAATAAAACACCGTGGTAGCGATCACCTTGGCTTTGGCGGCAGCCAGTTGATCGACCATGTCCGCCATGATTTCGCGCGACCATGGCCAACGACCGATGTTGTCCAGACTGGGTTTGTCGATGGCAATCACGGCGATCTTGTCGGATGGCGTGCGTGAAGTGGCTGCAACGCCCATGTCATAGGCTTTGCGTTCCAGGCCTTGCAGCAACTCGCCGTTGCCCAAAAACAGCACGACGATGCTGACCACGACACCGAAGAACCAGTCACTTTTCCAGAAGTCTGCCTTCTTCATCGGTCACTACCCTGTGTAAGAGCCCTCATTAAAACAGGACAATAAGGCCAATTCTTACAGTCATGCATCAAGTCCGTCAATCAATTTAATGCCATTTGACGCCTATCCGGGCAGACTGTGTCGCGATTCTATGCGGAAAAAAGCCGCCCCGGCTTGGCCGGGGCGGCCTTTATGTGCTCCATTTCGCTACCGGGCGACATTGACTTGAGCAGCCGTGTCGCCGGCGCCGACTTTCTTACTTCAGCAGTGCCTTGAGCAGCTTTGCCATTTCCGAAGGATTGCGCGTCACCGTGAACCCGCACTCCTCCATGATCGCCAGTTTGGCATCGGCCGTATCGGCGCCGCCCGAAATCAGCGCACCGGCATGGCCCATGCGCTTGCCGGCCGGCGCGGTGACGCCGGCGATGAAGCCGACGATGGGTTTTTTCATGTTGGCTTTGCACCAGACCGCGGCTTCCGCCTCGTCCGGACCGCCGATTTCACCGATCATGATGACTGCGTCGGTATCCGGATCGTCGTTGAAGGCGCGCATCACGTCGATATGCTTCAGGCCGTTGATCGGATCGCCGCCGATACCCACGGCAGACGACTGGCCCAGACCGATTTCGGTCAACTGGCCAACCGCTTCGTAGGTCAGCGTACCCGAGCGCGACACGACGCCGATACGTCCCTTGCGATGGATGTGGCCGGGCATGATGCCGATCTTGATTTCGTCCGGCGTAATGAGGCCCGGGCAGTTCGGTCCGAGCAGCAGGGTCTTCTTGCCGCCCTTGGCTTCCTTGGCCTTCATCTTGTTGCGAACCACCAGCATGTCGCGCACCGGAATGCCTTCGGTGATGCAGATTGCCAGATCCAGGTCGGCTTCGCAGGCCTCCCAGATCGCATCGGCGGCGCCGGCGGGCGGCACGTAAATGACGGAAACGGTAGCACCGGTCTGGGCCTTGGCTTCCTTCACCGAGCCGAAGATCGGGATATCGAAAATCTTCTCTCCGGCCTTCTTCGGGTTCACGCCGGCAACAAAGCAGTTCTTGCCGTTG